>NZ_JBOICG010000510.1:0-4036 GCF_050739995.1 Pseudomonas sp.
AGTCACAACACCTTTGACTGACACTCTGTATTCGCGGGCAAGCCCGCTCCCACATTTGGACTACGGCGTTGCGGATAGATATTTCAAGCTCAAAAAAAGCCCCGAACCAGTCGGGGCTTTTTGCTACCTATTGATCAAACCACAATCAATGGTGGTGACCGCCTTCACCGTGGACGTGGCCGTGAGCCACTTCTTCCTGGGAAGCGTCGCGGATGGCAACGATCTTCACCTTGAAGTTCAGGCGCTGGCCAGCCAGTGGGTGGTTACCGTCGACAGTCACGTCGTCGCCGTCCAGATCGCGGATAGTGACGATCTGCATTTGGCCGTCCGGCGCGGAAGCGTGGAACTGCATGCCCACTTCCAGTTCGTCGACGCCTTCGAACATGCTGCGGCTCAGGGTGCTGACCAGTTCGGCGGAGTATTCGCCGTAGGCATCTTCAGGTTCAACGGCAACGGTCAGCTCATCACCAACGTTCTTGCCTTCCAGAGCCTTCTCCAGGCCCGGGATGATGTTGCCTGCGCCTTGCAGGTAGACCAGCGGCGCGCCGCCGGCTGAGCTGTCGATGACCTCACCAGCGTCGTTGGTCAGGGTATAGTCGATGGAGACAGCCTTGTTAGCGGCGATCGTCATGGGGCGAGACCTTTTGCATAAGAATGAAGAACGGACAAGTCTAAACAAGGATTTGCCCGAAAGCGAACAGAACCCGGACAGACGGGACCGATCAACGGCCTCCTTCATCATCGGGTTCCATCAGGACGACGACCAGCACTGGGTGGCCGAACTCTCCTGCGGGCACACCCAGCACCTGCGCCACCAACCGCCATGGCAGTCCCGGGCGTGGGTACTCGACCCGACGCAACGCCTTGAAAAAATAGGCCAACCCTTTGTGTGCGGCTGGTGTGCGCAAGGGCACGAATAACGATAACCTTGATGCCTGATTCCCGGCAGGCGCTCAACCATAGAGCGCCACCGAAGCCATGCACCTCCAGAGAATTCGCATGCAGACTTTTTTTATCGCGCCCACCGATTTTGGTGTGGGTCTGACCTCCATCAGCCTCGGGCTGGTGCGCACCCTTGAGCGAGCCGGGTTGAAAGTCGGCTTCTTCAAACCGATTGCCCAGCCCCATCCCGGCGATACCGGCCCGGAACGCTCCACCGAACTGGTAGCACGCACCCACGGCCTGAAGCCGCCACAACCTCTGGGCCTGGCCCACGTTGAGCGCATGCTGGGCGACGGCCAGCTCGATGAGCTGCTCGAAGAAATCATCACGCTGTATCAGCAGGCGGCCGTGGGCAAGGACGTGCTGATCGTCGAAGGTATGGTGCCGACACGCAGCGCCAGCTACGCCGCGCGGGTCAACCTGCACCTGGCCAAGAGCCTCGACGCCGAAGTGATCCTGGTGTCCGCCCCTGAAAACGAAGTGCTCACCGAGCTCTCCGGTCGCGTCGAGTTGCAGGCCCAACTGTTCGGCGGTCCGAAAGATCCGAAAGTGCTGGGCGTAATCCTCAACAAAGTACGCACCGATGAAAGCATGGAGGCGTTCTCGGCACGCCTCAAGGAACACTCGCCGTTGTTGCGCAGCGGCGACTTCCGCCTGCTCGGCTGCATTCCCTACCAGCCCGAACTCAACGCCCCGCGCACCCGCGATGTGGCCGACCTGATGGGCGCGCAGATCCTCAACGCCGGCGACTATGAAAGCCGGCGCATGACCAAGATCATCATCTGTGCCCGCACCATGCGCAATACCGTGGAACTGCTCAAACCTGGCGTGCTGGTGGTGACCCCGGGCGACCGTGACGACATCATCCTCGCCGTCAGCCTCGCGGCGATCAACGGCGTGCCCCTGGCCGGCCTGCTGCTGACCAGCGACACCCTGCCCGACCCACGCATCATGGATCTGTGCCGCGGCGCGTTCCAGGCCGGGCTGCCAGTGTTGTCGGTGAGCACCGGCTCCTACGACACGGCGAACCAGCTCAACAGCCTCAACAAAGAAATCCCCATCGATGACCGCGAGCGTGCGGAGATCATCACCGACTTCGTCGCCAGCCACCTCGACGCCCGCTGGCTGCACCAACGCTGCGGTACGCCACGGGAGATGCGCCTGTCACCCGCCGTGTTCCGCTACCAGTTGATCCAGCGCGCCCAGGCCGCCAACAAGCGCATCGTACTGCCCGAAGGCAGCGAACCGCTGACCGTGCAAGCCGCCGCTATCTGCCAGGCGCGCGGCATTGCCCGCTGCGTATTGCTGGCCAAACCGGCGGACGTGGAAGCCGTCGCCCGCGCCCAAGGCATCGAATTGCCCGAGGGCCTGGAGATTCTCGACCCGGACCTGATTCGCCAGCGCTACGTCGAACCGATGGTGGCCCTGCGCAAGAGCAAAAGCCTCAATGCACCGATGGCCGAGCAGCAGTTGGAAGACACCGTGGTGATCGCCACCATGATGCTCGCGCTGGATGAAGTGGACGGCCTGGTGTCCGGCGTCATTCACTCCACCGCCAACACCATCCGCCCTGCCCTGCAACTGATCAAGACCGCGCCGGGCTGCACGCTGGTGTCGTCGGTGTTTTTCATGCTGTTCCCCGAGCAGGTGCTGGTGTACGGCGACTGCGTGATGAACCCGCATCCGAGCGCGGCCGAATTGGCGGAAATCGCCTTGCAAAGCGCCGACTCGGCCGCTGCGTTCGGTATCACACCGCGCGTGGCGATGATCAGCTACTCCAGCGGCGATTCGGCCAGCGGCGAGGAAGTGGAAAAAGTCCGCGAAGCCACCCTGCTCGCACACGAACAGCAAAGCTCGTTGCTGATCGACGGCCCGCTGCAATACGACGCCGCCGCCAACGAAACCGTCGCTCGGCAGTTGGCACCCAACAGCCAGGTCGCCGGTAAAGCCACCGTGTTTGTATTCCCGGACCTGAACACTGGCAACACCACGCACAAGGCTGTGCAACGCAGCGCCGATTGCGTGAGCCTGGGGCCAATGCTTCAGGGCCTGCGCAAACCGGTGAACGATCTGCCACGGGGCGCTCAAGTAGACGACATCGTGTACACCATCGCACTGACAGCGATCCAAGCCGCCAACCGAACCATGGATATCTAAATGCTGGATTTTCTACCTGCCGCCATACGCGGGGTGATTGCTTCACTGTTGCTGGCGCTGAACACAATCCTGTTGTGTTCATTCCTGTTTATCGTGGCGCTGTTCAAGGCGCTGCCGTTCGCCAAGCGTTTCAGCGAATGGCTGATGAACCACACCCATGAAGCCTGGGTCACCAACAACAAGGGTTGGATGAACCTGGTGCAGCGCACACGCTGGCACGTGACCGGCCTTGAAGGGCTGGACTACCAGCACTCGTACCTGGTGACCAGTAATCACCAGAGCTGGGTCGACATCATGGTGCTGCAATACGTGCTGAATCGCCGAATTCGCCCGCTGAAATTCTTCCTCAAGCAGGAGCTGATCTGGGTGCCTGTGATCGGCCTGGCCTGGTGGGCGCTGGGTTTTCCGTTCATGAAGCGCTACACCAAGGCCTATCTGGAGAAGCACCCAGAGAAGAAAGGTAAAGACCTGGAAACCACCCGCAAGACTTGTGCGAAGTTTCGAGACAACCCTGTGGGCATTTTCAACTTTGCCGAGGGCACGCGGTTTACCCCAGGAAAGCATGCGCAGCAGAAGTCGCCGTTTCGCTACCTGCTCAAACCCAAAGCCGGTGGTATCGCGTTTGTGCTGGACGCCATGGGTGAGCAACTGAAGTCACTGGTCAACGTAACCATTCACTATCCCGCCGGTCGCCCTGGGTATTGGGATTTGCTGTGTGGGGAGGTGAAGGACGTGGTGGTGCAGTTCGAAGAGGTGCAGATCCCGGCCGAGTTTATCGGCAAGAATTATGAGCAGGATGGGGAGTATCGGACGGCGTTCCAGGGCTGGATCAACCAGCTGTGGGAAGACAAGGACCGTTTGCTGGATAGGCTGCACACCGAATTCCCAGGCAAAAAGTGATCAAAATGTGGGAGCTGGCTTGCCTGCGATGCAGGCA
>NZ_JBOICG010000511.1:0-5634 GCF_050739995.1 Pseudomonas sp.
AGTATACACAGCCGTCAGGGGGGGCCAACCCCCGTAAAGCGGTGACGTAGTGGGAACTTCGCTTTAAACTGCCACTCCCTTTTCAATTGTCTTCCTTTATTAGCGCCGCGAGAGGATCTATGACTACTACGCCTAAACCTTTGGTCCTGATAATTCTCGATGGCTTCGGACACAGTGAAAGCCACCACGACAACGCCGTGTACTCGGCGAACAAGCCTGTGCTCGACCGCCTGACCGCCACCGTGCCCAATGGCCTGATCTCCGGCTCCGGCATGGACGTAGGCCTGCCGGACGGCCAGATGGGCAACTCGGAAGTCGGTCACATGAACCTCGGCGCCGGACGAGTGGTATACCAAGACTTCACACGTGTGACCAAAGCGATCCGCGACGGCGAGTTCTTCGAGAACCCGACCATCTGCGCGGCGGTGGATAAAGCAGTGACCGCCGGCAAGGCGGTGCACTTCATGGGCCTGCTGTCCGACGGTGGCGTCCACAGCCACCAGGATCACCTGGTTGCCATGGCCGAACTGGCCTTCAAGCGCGGCGCCGACAAGATCTACCTGCACGCCTTCCTCGACGGCCGCGATACGCCGCCGAAAAGTGCGCAGTCGTCCATCGAACTGCTGGACGCCACGTTCGCCGCCCTCGGTAAGGGCCGCATCGCCAGCCTGGTGGGGCGTTACTTCGCCATGGACCGCGACAATCGCTGGGACCGTGTATCCCAGGCCTACAACCTGATCGTCAACGGCCAGGCCGAATTCAACGCGGCCTCCGCCCAGGAAGGCCTGCAAGCTGCCTACGAGCGCGGCGAGAGCGATGAATTCGTCAAAGCCACCACCATCGGCGAGCCGGTGAAAGTGGAAGATGGCGACGCAGTCGTGTTCATGAACTTCCGTGCCGACCGCGCCCGTGAACTGAGCCACGTGTTCGTCGACAACGGCTTCAAGGACTTCGAGCGCTCACGCCAGCCGAAAGTCGAGTTTGTGATGTTGACCCAATACGCCGCCAACATCCCGGCCCCGTCGGCATTTGCCCCTGGCAGCCTGGAAAACGTGTTGGGCGACTACCTGGCGAAAAACGGCAAGACCCAGTTGCGCATCGCCGAAACCGAGAAATATGCCCACGTGACCTTCTTCTTCTCCGGCGGTCGTGAAGAACCGTTCCCAGGTGAAGAACGTATCCTGATCCCGTCGCCGAAAGTCGCCACCTACGACCTGCAACCAGAAATGAGCGCGCCGGAAGTCACCGACAAGATCGTCGACGCCATCGACAACCAGCGTTACGACGTGATCGTGGTCAACTACGCCAACGGCGACATGGTCGGCCACAGCGGCAACCTGGAAGCGGCGATCAAGGCCGTGGAATGCCTGGACAAGTGTGTTGGCCGCATCGTCGACGCCCTGGAGAAAGTCGGCGGCGAAGCGCTGATCACCGCCGACCACGGCAACTGCGAGCAGATGTCCGACGAATCCACCGGCCAGGCCCATACCGCCCACACCACCGAGCCGGTGCCGTTCATCTATGTCGGCAAGCGCGACCTGAAAGTCCGTGAAGGCGGCGTACTGGCGGATGTGGCGCCGACCATGTTGAAGCTGATGGGGCTGGAGAAGCCGAAGGAGATGACCGGGACCTCAATCCTGGTTTGATTCTCAGCGTTACGGAGAAACCAATGTGGGAGGGGCAAGCCCCCTCCCACATTGGATATTCGGTGTTTGGTAGATGTCTTTTTGCCATACTGCCGCCACTCGGCACCTATCTTGCCTTCTAGCCCGAATTGGGCGTTTTTTTTGCCGCGCTTGGCGGGCATACTAGGCCGTCCTTTTCCCTGGTGTCGCCCGCCTCTATGCTTCGCGCCTTGATTCCCCTCGCTCTTGTCTGCCTGCTCCAACCGGCCTTTGCCGACGAGCGCGCACAAACCCAACAACAGTTGGACGCTACGCGTCAGGACATTACCGAGCTGAAAAAACTGCTCGGCAAGCTCCAGGAAGAAAAGTCCGGCGTGCAGAAAGACCTGCGCGGCACGGAAACCGAGATGGGCAAGCTGGAGAAACAGGTCCAGGAGCTACAAAAAGAACTAAAGAAGAGCGAGTCGGAACTGGAGCGACTCGACGCTGAGAAAAAAAAACTCCAGAGCGCACGCGTTGAGCAACAGCGCCTGATCGCGATCCAGGCCCGCGCCGCCTACCAGAGCGGCCGCCAGGAATACCTCAAGCTGCTACTCAACCAGCAGAACCCTGAGAAGTTCGCGCGCACCCTCACCTATTACGACTACCTGAGCAAGGCACGCCTGGCGCAACTGAAGGGGTTTAACGAAACCCTGCGCCAATTGGCCAATGTGGAACAGGAAATCGCCGACCAGCAGTCACAGCTGCTCGACCAGAAAAGTGCCCTCGACACCCAGCGTGACCAACTGGACAAGGTCCGCAAGGAACGCCAACTGGCCCTGGCCAAGCTCAATAACGATGTCAAAGCCCGCGATGCCAAGCTCCAGGCACGCGAGCAGGACCAGGCCGACCTGGCCAAAGTGCTCAAGACCATCGAAGAAACCCTGGCCCGCCAGGCACGCGAGGCTGAAGAAGCGCGACAAAAAGCGCTGATCGCCCAGCAGGAAGCGGAAAAAAAGCGCAAGCGTGAGGCCGAGCTGGCCGCCACCACCGATGCTCCGGCACCGCGTAAACCGGCGCATTCAGCCCCTGGCCCGTTGGTTTCCAGCGCCGGCGAGAACTTCGGTGGCCCTTTTGCGTCAGCCCGCGGCAAACTTCCATGGCCTGTTGATGGTCGACTGCTGGCACGCTTTGGGGAAACCCGTGGCGATGACACACGCGCCAAGTGGGATGGCGTGATGATCAGCGCCTCTGCCGGCAGCCAGGTCCACGCCGTCCACGGTGGCCGTGTGGTGTTCGCCGATTGGCTGCGCGGTGCCGGTTTGTTGGTGATTCTTGACCACGGTAATGGCTATTTGAGCCTTTACGGCCACAATCAGACTTTACTCAAGTCGGCAGGTGATGTTGTAAAAGCCGGTGAATCCATCTCCACTGTCGGGAACAGTGGTGGCCAGGACACCCCGGCGCTGTACTTCGCTATTCGTCAGCAGGGCCGCCCGAGCGATCCTGCACAATGGTGCCGTTCCCAAGGATAGGGCCGCATCTACATTAGGAGTTCGTTCGACATGCTGCATTTGTCCCGCCTCACTTCGCTGGCCCTGACGATCGCCCTGGTGATCGGCGCGCCTCTGGCTTTTGCCGACCAGGCCGCTGCCGCTGCACCCGCCGCCACGACCGCGACCTCTGCCGCAACCACTAAGGCACCGTTGCCGCTGGACGAGCTGCGCACCTTTGCCGAGGTCATGGACCGGATCAAGGCAGCCTATGTCGAACCTGTAGACGACAAAACCCTGCTGGAAAATGCCATCAAGGGCATGCTCAGCAACCTCGACCCACACTCCGCCTACCTCGGCCCGGAAGATTTCGCCGAGCTGCAGGAAAGCACCAGTGGTGAGTTCGGTGGCCTGGGCATCGAAGTGGGCTCCGAAGACGGCCAGATCAAAGTGGTGTCGCCGATCGACGACACCCCAGCGTCCAAGGCCGGTATCCAGGCTGGTGACCTGATCGTGAAGATCAACGGCCAGCCGACCCGTGGCCAGACCATGACCGAAGCCGTCGACAAGATGCGCGGCAAGCTCGGCCAGAAAATCACCCTGACCCTGGTGCGCGACGGCGGTGCTCCGTTTGACGTGACCCTGGCCCGCGCAACCATCACGGTCAAGAGCGTGAAGAGCCAGCTGCTGGAGTCGGGCTACGGCTACATCCGCATCACCCAGTTCCAGGTCAAGACCGGCGACGAAGTGGCCAAGGCCCTGGCCAAGCTACGCAAAGACAACGGCAAGAAACTCAACGGCATTGTGCTCGACCTGCGCAACAACCCGGGCGGCGTGCTGCAGGCGGCGGTGGAAGTGGTCGACCACTTCATCACCAAGGGTCTGATCGTCTACACCAAAGGCCGTATCGCCAACTCCGAGCTGCGCTTCTCGGCCACCGGCCATGACCTGAGCGAAGGCGTGCCACTGGCGGTGTTGATCAACGGCGGCAGCGCCTCGGCGTCGGAAATCGTCGCCGGCGCCCTGCAGGACCAGAAGCGCGGCGTGCTGATGGGCACCACCAGTTTCGGTAAGGGCTCGGTACAAACCGTGCTGCCACTGAACAACGAGCGTGCGCTGAAGATCACCACGGCGCTGTACTACACGCCTAATGGCCGCTCGATCCAGGCCCAGGGCATCGTGCCGGACATCGAAGTTCGCCGGGCCAAGATCACCAACGAGACCGACGGCGAGTTCTACAAGGAAGCCGATCTGCAGGGTCACCTGGGCAATGGTAACGGCGGCGCCGACCAGCCTACCGGTAGCCGTGCGAAAGCCAAGCCGATGCCGCAGGATGATGACTACCAACTCGCCCAGGCGCTGAGCCTGCTCAAGGGCTTGAGCATCACCCGCAGCCGTTGATATGCGTCTTGCCCTGATCATCGCTGCGCTGTTCAGCCTGGCAGGGGTCGCCCACGCGGCCCCGGCCGGCGAGCCGCACAAAGTCTACCTGACCCTGATCATCGACGACCTAGGGCAAAACCTGCCCCGGGACCGTCGCGTGCTGGCCCTGCCCGGGCCGGTGACCACCGCGATCATGCCCGACACGCCCCACGCCGCCGAATTCGCCCGCGAAGCCCATAAGGCTGGCAAGATCGTGATCCTGCACATGCCCATGGACCCGGCCACCGGTCCATTCGCCTGGCACCCCGAGTTACCCATCGAAGAACTCGGCAAGCGCTTGGACGCCGCGTTCAAGGCCGTGCCCTACACCGCCGGTATCAATAACCACATGGGCAGCCGCATGACCGCTCAACCCGCCGCAATGGCGTGGTTGATGGCCGAATTGCAACGACGCAACAAATTCTTTGTCGACAGCCGCACCAGCGCACAAACCGTCGCTGCCGCCGAAGCGCAGAAGATTGGCCTGGCGCATGTCTCACGGGATGTGTTCCTCGATGACGAACGCACCGAGGCGGCGATTACCACGCAGTTGCAAACCGCGATCAAGCTGGCCCATAAACAAGGTTCGGTGGTGATGATCGGCCACCCTTACCCACAGACCCTGGCTGTGCTTGAGCGTGAGTTGCCCAAGCTTAAGGCCCAGGGCGTCGATTGGATTGATATCAAGTTGATGATCAGCGTGCGCGGCAACCAGGCCATGGCCGGGCATGGCAAAAATGGTATTTACCGCTGACGGCCCACGGTAGGAGCCCGTGCCAGTTACAGATAGTTCGCCATGATCTGATCGACGACACCTTCTTTACGCAACTGGTCCAGCGCAGCCTGAAGCTTGGCGACCAGTTCATCCGGTACGTTCTTGTTCAACGCCAAATAGAGCTGGGCGCTGTTGAAACGCAGCACGGTCTTGAGCCCGGTCACGCCGACCTGTCGCGCCAGATAACGCCCGGCAGGATCGCCGGTGGCCCAGAGGTCGATCTGGCCATTCATGAGCTTCTGCGCATTGTCCTGGTCGCGTAAAACCACCACCGGACTGAGGCCCTGCTTTTCAAGGCTCTCGGCAATGGCGTCACCCTTGTAGGCGCCAATCTTGTAAC
>NZ_JBOICG010000512.1:0-17882 GCF_050739995.1 Pseudomonas sp.
CAGCTGATGCCATCGCAGGCAAGCCAGCTCCCACATTTGACCGAGGTCGACAGCCAGAAACCGGTCGGCTCTAAGGCCGCCGCGCTTTTGCTTTTGATCTTAGGCGCCCCGTCAAACACGCTGGCCGAACGCAGGCTTGAATCCGTGGGCAACCCGGCAGGACGCCGGGTTAGCCGTCCTGGGCCAAGGATGGCCCATGACGGCGGCCCACGGATTCAAGCCGGAGTGAGGGCACACCGAGCCTAGGCGAAGTGCCGAGTGTTGGGGCAAGAGCCCTTTGGTTACTTTGGGGCTTTTCCAAAGTGACCCGCTGTAAGAGCGGAACCAATAGCGGCCGTTACCCAAATAACGGATATGTACTCAACCCAAAGCCCCCAAAAAAAACGGGGCAATCACTGATCGCCCCAAACGGTACATCGAGAGGTCCTTCCAAAACCCTTACAAATTGATCTGTCGCCGCTCTTCATCCGTCAACCGCGCCTGCGCCTGTTCACTCAACGGCCCCGCGCCCAGCACCTGCACCGGGCTGTTCGGGTTGTATGCGGATGTCTTCTGCTGAGGCTCCGGTTCACGCGGCACTGGCTCAGTGCCAAACCCCAGCACCTCCACCGTCACGATTGACGCCCTGCCCTGCTTCGCCGCCGCCTGCTGGCTGCGCGCCGCATCCTCCGCGGCCTGGGATGCCGCCGCTCCCGCCGCACTGGCCGAAGTCATCGCGCCAGTGTTCACCGCCGCTGTCACCGGCACCCCGGACGATTTGCCTTGGGTCTGGATGTTCGCCGCATTGACCACACGCAAGGCGGCGATGTTGACGTTGCCCGACACCCGAATGCCCGCTTCGCCCGCATCGATGGTGCCCGCTGGAGCCAACAGGTCGATGTCACCGGCCGGCACTTCGGCAATCGGCGCCAGGGTGGCAATACCCGCACCGGAGCTCGGCACGCTGGGCGACAAGGTCACATTGCCCCAGGTGTCATACACCCGCTTGGGCGGGGTGTAGAGCACGGTGGTTTTCGAGCCGCGCCCGGCGTTGATATCGCCTAAGTCGGACCAGGCTAGAATCGACCCGCCAAAGGTGGTCATGATGCGGCTCTGACCCAGCAGGATGCTGCCCTGGGCATACAGCTGAATATCCCCGGCACCTTGAGTGATCACCCCGGCACTGGCCGGCGGCGCAGCCCCTTCGATGCCGAACACCTGCTGCCCACCCGGCGTGAGCATCTGGATATTGCCACCAAACTGGGTATGCACCCCGGCACCGCCGTAGAGGGTGATGTCGCCGTCATACACGATCGGGTTGCCCGCCACGTCCTTGCTCGGCAACAACCGGTCGATGGCGGCGCGGCTGCGCACAAAACTACCGGAACGCGGGCCGGCGGCCAGGTTGAATTCACGACCGCCCTCGCGCACTTCGGCGAAGTACACCGAACGGGCAAAGATGCGTTGCTGCTCAGGACCCAGGCCGGCGAAGTACGCCCGTGCCTGGTCGGCGTCGCCGCTGAAGGCATAGCGTTCCTTGAGCCATTGCAGCAGTTCGGCCTCGTAGGTTTTCGCCACTTTGCCCGCCTGCCCGGCCAGGGGCACGCCTTCGACCGCCTGATTGGCACGGTCCAGGTAAGGGGTGACGAACTTCAAGTAATCCAGGCCATTGGGGCCTACACCGGCTTCCAGCACGATAGATGCACCCGGACGCGAGTCCCCCACCGCCACGGGGCCCTGGCTGGTGATCGAGGCTTTGTCTTCCATCAGCAAGTTGCGCCCGGCGCTGACTTCCAAGGTGCCAGGGCCGGCAACGGTGAAGTTGCTGTATACGATGTCACGCCCGGCCGAGACCACTGACACATCCTCAGGGCGGTTGTGAACGAACACGTTGCCGCTGCTTGCCCCGCTGTAATTGCCGTTATTGCCCCGCAGCGCTGGGAACACCGTCGGCTGGCCCAGATACGTGCCGGAACTGACGATGTCACGCCCTGCCCGCATCCATACCGGGCCTGCGGACTCATAACGGACTTGCCCTTGCCGATCGCTGTTGAACGTGATGATTTCACCGCTGCGCAAGCCTACGATATCGCCTTGCCTGGCATAAAACCTGGCCGGTTCTGACTGGGCCGCCGTGCGCGCAAGGTCGGTCAGGCTGCGCAAGGCAAACAACGACAGGTCATCTTGCATGGCATTACTGCCCAGGTTGTCGACAATCTGCTGGTTGAGCCCGTTCCTGCCGATAAACGCTGGCGCGAAAGGCGTCGGTATCGAACCCAGGCTGTCGCCTGACTGGTTGACCGCGTAGCCGCTGGCGTAGATCGAATCTCCGGCCAGCATGGCCAGCCGCCCGTTGCTCGACGGTGCCAGCAACAGCGAATACGCTGGGTTGTTAGGCTGCGGGCCGGCGCCCAAGGCAGACGCGCCGAGATAGATACTGCCGTTGGCGGCCACCACGCCTAGTTTCGAAGGGAAAATGAAGCGTCCGTCGGTGCTGGAGTAATTCTGCCCGTTCAGAGGTTCAGCATTGCCACCTGGGCGAAGCGATACGCTCTGCACGCTAGGCGTCAAGCTGCCACCTGCGGAGAATAAGTCGATAGCCGTGCGCTCGGTCCATAACGAGAACCAAGTGGTCCCATTGCCATAGTTTTGACCGTTGTAATTGAACGCCTGGTTATTTTCAGTAGAGACACGGCCAGGGTCGCCGGCCCCCGCCAACACCAAATCACCCCGGGTCGACAGGCTCGCCGTAGCATCACCGAGCATCAGCGTGATCCCGCCGGTGGCTGTACCCAGGCTCGCGGTGTACGGCGAGTAGGCCCGTGTGTCCTTGACATCCTGATCGCCACTCATTCCGCCATAGTTCAAGGCAATCCCCCCCAGGCTGCCTGCCTGCAGGTTCAAGGCACCCCGCAGGTTGGTGAAGACACCATTGAGGCTGAGGGTTTCTGCTTTAACGTCGCCTGACAATAAACTGTCAGCATTAGGTCGCGTTGCACGAGCCTCCAGCCCCGGGTTCAAATCCCCGCCCATACGCACATCCAGGTCACCACCACCGGTCAGCAGCAATTGGCCGTTCACCACCCGCCCGGTGCTACCGACCGCCAACACCAACCCTTCACTACGTGGTGCTGTCCTCCCACCCAGTGCGCCGCGTCGAGTCTGCATGCCGCCATCGCTGCCCAGGTCCAGGGTCAGGTTGCCGCCACCCAGGGTACCGACACCGGTGAATCCCACCAAACGTGGCAGCTGGTTTATCTGCGCAGCGTCTTCGAAATACATGTTGGAGCCGGTTTCGCTCTTTACGTAAGTGCCAAAGTTGACCCACCAACTGCTGGGTATGGGGGACACACCCGCAGTGTTGCCCGTGCCTTGGCGCCACAACCAGCTACCCAGGTTCGCACTGTTGAGTTGAGTGCGACCGTCGTTGGGGGCTGCCACATCCGTGTTCGGCGTCCAGACATCGCCCGTCAGGCTACCGCCCGTGCGCAGCAATACATTGCCGCCTCCGTCGGGATACCAAGCGGCATAAGGGCTGGCGCTGCTCTCGTTGACCAAGGCTTCATACGCCTTGGCCGCACTGCCCAGTACCGTTCCATCCGCCGAGATCGCACGAGCCCGGTCAAAGTCCGCAGCGGCACTGCCTGCGCGAGAAGCGCTGGAGGCCCCTGCGGTGTAGATGCCATAAGGCGATTTCATCGCCACATTGCCTGAGGCGATCAGGTCCAGGTCCCCGGTGCCAGTGCGCAATACGCTGAAGTGCTGACTCACTGGCGAAACCAGTTTCACGTCCCCGATGGTCACCTGCTCGGGTTTTGCCGGAATCGGCTCGCCCAAGGAAACGCACATATCCGGGTCGCAGAAGCTCTCGTCCGCCGATGATACCGGCTTGCCGGGAACAAAGCCGAAGAGCTCTGCAAGATCACTCCACACGTAATTGACGCGGACACACATTTGCGCTTCATCACAAAAGCCCCAATCAGCCTCCTGCACCGGCGTTCCTGCCTCGAAGCCAAACAACTCGGCGGCAAAGTCAGTCCAGTACCAGGCCCCGCCTGGCCGCGCCGGCTGGGCCGGGACGATGATCTTGTCGTGAGTTTCGTAGATGCCGTAGTGCGTGTCGGCCAGCGTCAGGTCACCGGCAAAGGCCGGCCGGATCGAGCGTGTGTCGGCAGCCTGGGTATCGGCGCCGGAAACAAGGCGCAACGACCACGACTGCGAGCCCTCGGCCAACATCGGTGCTACAGCCCAGTTCTGCCGCGCAGTGGCGCCGGTCACGGTACGCAACGGCACCGACATCGTGCCAGTGGGCAACTTGACGTCTGTGCCGTAAGGAATCAGCGCCCCCACCTTGAGTACCAGGTCACCGGCCAGCAACACACCATCGACCGCACCGCCCGACACGGCCCCACGGCTAGGCAATGGCACGCCTGCGGGCCAGGTCATGGCACGCAGGGAAGCGGCGCCAGTCAACACCGTGCCTGCCTCCAGTTGCGTACCGGCGGCCAGCACCACAGGTTGTTGCAGCAAAGTACCAGCGGCATACAGCAGGTTGCCGGCGCCGTCGCGTACCGCCGCACTCAACACGGTGTTGGCCGGCAGGGTCAGTGGCGCATCGAGAGTACCCAAGGTCGGCAGCACAGTGCCTTGGGCCAGGAGTGTGGCCTGGATCGGCAACGGGTAGTTGAGGGTCTTGCCGGTGGGGAACGCACTGCCATTCGCCAGGACCACACCAGGACCGGGCACGATCACATCGGAACCAAACCCTTGCAGACCTGGGGTCAATACCCAGCCATTGTCGTCCGGCGTTACCGGCGGCGGCGCAAAACCGTCGTTGATGCTGCCGTAGACGTTGATGTTGCCACCGGCCCGTACCACCAGGCTGCCCACTTCACCCGAACCGTATACCGAGGTCTTCGGTGTATTGGGGTTGACGCTGGCGTAACGGTAACCGGAAAGGTCGAGGTCGCCACTGACCACCAGGTCGCCCTGGGTGACGATTTCAACACCTGGACGCAGATGGAAGGCATCGGTATAGCGGCTGTTGTTCAAGCCCGCGAGCTTGCCCTGCATCAACCCGGTGTTGTTCAAGGCATTGTTGATAAAGGCTTGCGCAAGGTCATGCTTTTGCTTCAGGTAATTCTGGTCGATCACCTGATACGGCCGGCCACTGGCCGAAGGCACAGTGCCAATCGGCGCATCGGTATAACGAGCCACTGCGTTGACCGCGATGGAGCGGGCGCCCTGAACGTTGATCCGCCCACTCGCATCAATGGCCACGTCATTGGCATTGAGCCGTGGCGCATTCAGCTCCAGGGTGCCTCGGGCCACACCGTCGTATTGCCCACGGCCACTGCCCGGGACCGCTGCCGTGCCGTGGCGCAGGTCAATACGTACGCCATCGGCCAAGGTCAACTGGCCGTCGCCGCTGTTGAGTTCCACCACTGCCCGGTTCGGTGCATCGATAATCTTGCCGTAGCTGTCGACCCGCAACGCCGTGCCGTGAGCATCCAGTACCGCACTGCCGGCAAGGGTCAGGCCCTGCTTGCCGGCCAGGCGAATACTGCCGACCCGCTCCCCACTGGCGTCGATGGTGCCCACCACCGTCAGGCTGCCGTTATCCACCGAGACGTTGACTTGGTTGGCTTTGAGTTCATCGCCAATCACCAGGTTGCCTTGCTTGAGCTGGAAACTGCGCGAGCCAAACACCTGGCCCTGATTCAAGCGCTGGTTCAGGGCGGCGAAGTCACCCATCTGCTGCGCTCGGATGTCCACACCCCCCGCCTTGTACGGCACCAGAGTGCCACCGGCATCGTAATAGCCACTGCTGCCGGCGCGAATCTGCCCTTGCAGGTCAACCTGACCCGCGCCATCGTCCACCGCCACCGCCTTGAGCAAACCACCCTGGTTGAACTGCGCGGACATATCGATCAGCGAGCCTGCCGCCTGGAGAATATTGCCGTGACGGCTTTCCAGGCTGACATCACCGCCCCAGCTGTATTGGCTCACATCGTTGATCTGTACTTTGCGGCCACTGAGGTCCAGACGCGAAGCCGCGCCCAGGGTCAGTGCTTCATCGGCGCTGAGGGTCAGCTTGCCGCTGGGCAGCACCACCGACGTATCGAGGGCCAGGCTGCGACCGGACAGCAGCAACTCAGCGCCCAGGGCGTCGATGGCCGCGGCATCCACAGGCGCCACGCCGCTGGCCGGAGCCACCACGGTCACTGCACCACCGGCGGTGATGCGGTTGACCGAGCCGGCTTCGCCGGTCAGTAAAGGCGCGGTGATGGTCAGGTTGCCGCCGCTGTAGGTAAAACCTTTGCCGGCCTCATAGGCACCCTGGGACTGATGCACCGTCAGGCTGCCTTTGTGGTTGGCGGTGATGCGTTCACTGGCGTTGAGATTGACGTTGGCAAAGCCCAAGGTCATCCGGCCATTGTTGGCCAGGCTGTCGGGTTGGGCATTGCGGCCATAACCGAACTCAATGCGCCGCGCCTGCAACTCCAGGGTGCCGCTGCCGGTGCCCGCGCCATTGTTGATCACAGCCGGCGGAGCGCTGGTGTCGCCGCCCCACACCAAGGTACCGGTCTGGATCAGCGCCACGTCACCCGCGTTGCCATACCCATAGATCGCCGGGGTCGTCAGCAACAGCTCATCAAGCAGCGATTTACCCGAGCTGTCGAGGGTACTGAGGGTTGTGTTGCCATAGAAATTCAACGATTGTCCGGCCGTCAGCGCCAGACTTTGCAGGGCCGGCGCGCCATGAGTGATGTCACCCCGCAGCAGGCGATCCAGCACCTGCTGGTTGAGGGTCAAGCCCGACGGCAGCACGCCACGCGCAGCCGCTTCGGCCAGCGCCTCGGCACTGCCGACGTTGATCCCGCCCACCGCCAGTGCCAGATGGCGGGTGCCGTAGCGCACGCTGTCGCCCAAGGCAAACCGGTTAGTGGTGGCAAAAGCAATCGAGCCCTCGGAATACAACGACGTTTCACCGCCGCAGGCCCCTGGATTGCATTGGCCAATGAGAATGCTGCCCGGCCCTAGGCCATTGGCGCCACTGGTCGGTGCCAGCATCTGCAAACGCCCATTGGAGACGGCCAAGACGCTGCGGTTGCCGGGACGGTAGATAAAGCCGTCATCCGAATCATAGGCAGCCTTGCCACGACCGAGGGTGTTGATCGAGGCGCCTTGCTCAATCTCAATGGCCCCTGCGGTACTTCCCGACATCAGGAACACTTCCGGCGCCGCCAGTGTGGCGCCCTGACGTACAACAACCGAAGTCGCCGTGGTCCCTGCGTCAAACCCAACGAAGTTGCCGCCCTGGCCATACACCACCGTCGTTTCGCCGCCCACCACCAGGCGGGCCGCGCCCAGGGCATTCAAATCGCTGGCGCGCACTGACACCATCGACGGAGCGGTACTGGCCTGGGCGGTATCAGCAACCACCTCGATAGTATTGCCGCCACTCACCACCGCAACCGTGGCCCCAAACCCGCCTTCGGCGGGTTTGAATCGACCCTCACCGTCAAAACTGAACCCCAAGCCTTTCTGACCAGGGGCCAATTGCAACTTCAAGGTCTTGGCATCGGCCTCGAGCGCGCCCCGTGGCACACCCAGACGTGTCGCATCAGCGCGAACGAAATCGGCATAGGAGGTTTCGTTGTATTGCGAATACCGGCGCAATACCGCCGCCGGGGTGACGATCACCTGGCTCGATAAACTGTCACGAATGCCGGTTCCGGCAATCGACAGGAAACCTTCGGTTGACCAGGAACCATTATTCATGACCGAGGCGCTGCGCATCGAGCCGCTGGCGAACGGCGCCGCCAAGCCGTTGATCTCGACCCGAAACGCGCCCGGCAACAAGGCGTAAGTGGACGGCAGCAAGGTGTAGGTGCCCGCTGGAAGGCCTGGCACCCCTGCCCCGATATTGATTTGTTGACCTGCCAGTGGCTGGGTTGCCCCCGCCTCGCCACCGCTGGGCGCTACGCCAGGCTGGGCACCAGGAACAATGGCATAGACCGGGTTGGTGGCAAGGCCCGGCAAGCTAAAGCGCCCGTCCGCGCCCATCTGTACCAAGGGGTTGTAGCGCGCATCGGTGGAGCCTCCACGCCCGGAAACAAACGCCGCGCCGAGCAGTTCGCCGCCACCGCTGAGGTCCAGCACCGCGTCCTGCTGCACATTCAGCGAACGTCCCGCCAATTGCACGCCCACCACCAGGTTGCCCGTTTTACGAGTGCCGCCAACGCCCAACAGTTCCACCTGCTTGCCGTTGTACTGCCAGGTCACGCCGTCGACTGTCCCGCCGTAAGGCAACACTAGGCCTGCGGCGCTGACAGAGGTCAGACTGCCCGGCAGCAGGTTGATCACTTTGGTCGAACGAACGATGCCACTACTCTCACCCAACGTCAGTACGCCCATGGGAGCCCGCAACACACCACCTTGATCGATATTCGAAGCACTCAATAGCAAGCTGCCGAACACCGAATAAGGCTGCGCCGGGGCCGAATGGCCGACCTTGCCAATGCGCAGGGTGCGTGTCGGGTCAAAGTCGCTGTTGGACCCGGTGTTACCGGCCGTTACTTCGGCAACAGCCCCGGTGGCCGGGTAAATCTGTGCGGCCGTAAGATTCAGGTCGGCCTGGGTGGTCAAGGTGGTTTTGATCTTGGACGACGTAGTGCCCGCCAAAAAACGCATATCGCCCTGGCTGACCAGATCGGCCTGATCGAACGCCCGCCGATCAATCCCATCGGCCAGCACTATTGAGCGTTCGGCATGGGCGCCGAAGTTAACCCCGTCACGCACATCCAACACGTTTGCAGCTTCAACCCTCAAGCGGCCCGCTGGGCCCTGAGTGGAAACGCCACCCTGGACCGTCGGGCGAACAACGTTCTCAGCCATATCATTGTTGTTGCCAACTCCCGCCAGGCGTACATAGGGCGCCGCCAATAACACGCTGGCTTGCCGAGCCGCTCCATCCGTCAAGGCCATGGCCCCGGAGTACAAGCTCACACTCTGCCCCAGACGCAGGGATACATCACCCTCGAAGCTGACCAGGCCATTACTCAACAGCGACAGGTTATCGAAGCCGCCAGCGTTAACCTGGCCAACCGTCAGCCGGCCATGACCGTAAGTCAGGTTGCCAGCGACTGATTCGGGCGTGCTGCCGCCCGGCAACGACGTGTCTGCATCGGCTGCGCTGACGATCAACTCACGGGCTTGCCGCACGCGAGCATTGGCCCATTGACTATAGAGCGGAGCCTCCAGGGCCACATTCAGGCTGCCGCCTGCCGCCCCCGCACCACCGCTGTTGGCCACGAGTGCGCCGTCCAGATACACCCCGTTGTTGGATGCCAGCGAGATACTGCCACCACGGCTGGCGACCATCCCTGAGCCGGCACCGGTCAGATTCAGCAGCGCCTGGGTTCCCGAGGCGTCAAGGCGTGCGCCTTCACGCACCACCACGAACAAGTTGGCCGCTGTGGCGATCCCGGTGGCCGGGTCGATGACTCCGCCAATGACAATATTGCCGCCCTGCCCCACCACGCCATAGCGCCGGCCCAGGCTGTCGACGGCGCTGACCGCCCGTGCGGCCACATCCAGCACCGCGTGCTCGCCAATCCAGATCGAACGGCCATGGCCCTGGTTTTCAACGACGCTCACCACGCTGGGTAGCACACTGACACTGCTCAGGGTGATGTTCCCGCCCCAGGCATTTAGCGTGCCGTCCACCGTCAACTGGCCAATACTGCGTACGCCGATGGACTGGCCTGGGTCGACGTTGATCACCGCACTCTGACCGATGCGCGCCTGCACCATCGCCATCTGCGCGGCGGTAGACAGCGCGGTGCCGGCCTGCAAGTTCAGGCTCGCGCCTTTGCGGGCGGTCAACTGGCCCTTGGTGGGGTTTTCCCGGTATTGCGGGGGGGTCCAGACTTCCAGTGCGGTGCGCGGGTCCGCGCCGCTCGTCACGTTTTGCGCGGCGTCATTGAGGCGGTACACCGGCGCGGTCACGTTGATCTGCGTCCCGTCGGCAACCAGTAAACCTTCATTGCCGGTGATGTCATAGGCGCCAAAGCCCTTGTTGAAGAACCCACTGCCAAGCTGCAACGTACCGGCCTGGGGCGCGACGGCCTGATCACTGATCAACACCTTGCCCGCCTGTACATTCAGGCGCCCGCCGCCATTGACGCCGTACCCGCGCAGCTCACCGTTGAGGGTCAGGTTGCCGCGGCTGTCGGCGCTGTTGGCGTTGGCTGCGAGCGTCAGGTCACCGCCCTTGCCGCCGATCAGTTGGTTGCGGGCATCCAGGGCCGCGCCGGAAGACACATCCACTCGGCTGCCCGCCGCCAGGGTCACATCACCACTGCTGCGCAAGGCCACGCTGCCGCCGTTGAGGTAAGGCAAACGGCTGCTGTCGCTTGCGTTCAACAGCTGGTTGCTCCACAAGCCGCTGGTGTCCAGGGTGACGCCCTTGTTCACGGTCAAGCTGCCACGCCCGCCAAGGGTGACGTCGACCTTACCGGTCGGTGTGATCTGCGCCTGCACGTTACCCAATTGCAGGCTGCCGGAATGCGCGGTCAGGTTGGCGTTCACTTCGACCTTGGGCCCGAACAGGGTGATGTCACCGGCCGGTGCCACCTCCAACGCGCCATTGACCAGAATCGAGCCGGTGCTGGCGATATTGATCGCCCCCAGTTTTGCCGCGTTCAACGCATCATTGTCCAGATACAGCGTGGACGCCCGTTCGGTCGGCAGCACGCTGTTCAAGTCCAACCCGGCCGCGATGGCGGCCACACGCGGGCCCAGTACGACGTTTTTCACCGTGTTGGCATCTGCGCCCAGGGCGTACTGCAACTGCGCACTGTCCTTGACGTAATACGGCACATAGCTGCCGACCATCAGCGCGGCACCACGGGCCACGGCTTTTTGCGACTGCAGGTAACCGTCCAAGCCCTTTTGCGCAGCCTGGGTCTGGCGATCGCCCTGGTAAGTGTCGCCAACAATCTGCCCCTCCAACACCGCGCCGGCGGTGCTGACGACCAGGCGCCCGGCATCGCGGCCCACGGTGTAGCCGGCCTCGATGCGCTCACGAGGTGCGATCAACGGGTTGTAGTAATAGTCAGTCACTCCCCAGCGCTGGCTGTGGTCTTCGTACCCCTTGTAGATCCCGCTATAGAGCAGATCCCCAGGTGCAGTGGACAGTTCATACAGGCGCCCGTCCGGGCCTTTGAGCCAGGTCTGTTTGATCTTGCCCGCCTGCACATCGAGGGTGCCGCCCGACAGGTTGATCTGCGAGCCGTTCTGGGTGACCACGTCCTTGCCGCTGAAAGTTACCGTGCCGCCCTGGGCCATCCACTCGCCAATGCCATGGTTACGGGTGCCCAGATAGCCGCCCACCTCCAGCAAGCCGCCGGCGGTGTACCAACGGTCAGTGGCATAGCCGTTGGTGCCGGCCGGGACGAAAATCAGGTCGCGAACATCCACCCACACATCGTTGTTATTGAGGGCCTTGCCATCACGGTTGACCGCTGCATCGCGCTGCTCGTTGCCCTGGATGTTGACCTTGACGCTGTTGGATTCCATCGCCAACTTGACCCCGATGGCGCCGGAGACATCAATCACCGCCCCCTCGCGCACCAGGGTCCGCTGCGTAGCCTTGACGCCGACCTGCCCGCCGGTGGCCAGGGTCAGGGAACCGTTGCGAAAATCCACGGTGCCGTCGCTGGTGATCTCCACCAGCGATTGGTCGCGGCGGAAAACATCAGCGGGCACTACGTTGCCGGCCTGGTCAACCGACGGCGTGAGCAACCCGGCGCGCTGGCTGTCGAGGGCATTGCTGGTGTCGAGCACAATGGCGCTGAGGCTGCCCTCGCCCAAGGTCACACTGGCGTTGTTGCCTGTGCCCTTCAAGTGCAAGGTGCCCCGGGCGTCCACCGAGGAGCTGGAGAGCAACACCCCGTTTTGCAGCACCTGCTGGGCGGTCAGGGTGATGTCGCCGGTGGAAGCCTGGATCAACCCGCTGTTAGTGGCCTTGCCACTGCCGGTGACGCTGACTTCATTGCCACGTGTAGTGGACGTGACATTGCCATCGGTGCTGTAACCCTTCCTGATCACAAAACTGTCGCCCGCCGCCAGGGTGGTCTGGCCACGTGCAGTGGAAATGCTCCCGGCGTTCTCCACCTCTTTGCCGAGCAGCAGCACATAACCACCACCGGCGGTCGACGTGGCCGGCACCTGGGTCTGGATCTGCGCGCCGCGCTCGACCGTCACGTTGCCGGCAGCTTGAGTGAAACTCGGCGCGCTATTGCCGGAGCTGTACAAGCCCCTGGCGGTAAATTGCTCATCCGTGAACCCAGTGGCCGCAGCCACCAGGTTGCGCACGTTGACCTGGCTTGTGCCGCTGAACACCACGCCGTTACCGTTGACGATCATCACCGTACCGTCGGCCTTGATCGCCCCCTGGATCTGGCTCGGCGCGGTGCTGTTATTGATCTTGTTGAGCACGGCCCAATCGCTGTTCTGCTGGAACTGCACGGTGGTGTCGCGGCCGACGTTGAAGGTTTGCCAGTTGAGGATCGCCTTGTCGGCTGTCTGCTTGATCGACACCAGGGTCTTGCCGTTGGCATCGGTCTGCACTGGGCCTTCGGCGTTGACGAACAGCGGCTTGCCGTCCGCGCCGATCACCACGTTCAAGCCATTGCCGCCCAGGCCGTTATGGATGGTCTGCGGCCCGGCACTGGCGTTGCCCCTGGCGGCAGCCTGCGCGGCTTGTTGGGCGGCAATCGCGGCAACGCTGGTGTTGAGATTCGCCAACGAACGCTGCAACTGTTCGTTGCCGCGCTGTTGCTGGGACAACGGCGGCGGCGTTCCCGGTGCCACCACCCCCGGACGTACGCTGCCGGCTGCCTGTGCCGCGCCCTTGGCGGCAAACCAACCCGAACTGAACGCCTGAGGTTGCGCCGCATGGGCTCCACCGGCAAACACCATCAGCGCGATGACCTGGGCCAAGGGCTTGAGGAGCAACACTTGGCCTGCGGTAGCAGGCGCCTTGGCGGCACGGGTAGCAGTCGGCTTCAGTCGGGAACGCATCACTTACAGGTCCTTTTGACGGGGCAGGCGAACGACGGGCGCGCAAACGCTGCGCGGCCACGAGTTGTGGTTATTGCTTAAGGCGGTTGCCGAGGGGCGCGACCGAACTGTTGTCACACAATGTTCATGCGTTGCGGTTCAACTGGTTCGTTGGAAGGGAAAACGACAAAACCGGCAATGACACGAGGTCATTGCCGGTTGTGGGGCTAACCCTGTCGGGACGGGGTTTTACAGCGGACGACCGATACCGTTGCAGGTGTTGGTGTCACCCAAGCGCAAGGAGCTGGTGGTGGCGTAGAAGTTGTCGTAGACAGCTTTCTGCCAGGTAGTGGACAGCGGGATGAAGGAGTGGTTGCTGATGGCAGTGTTGTTCAGGCCGGTGTAGTGACGGCTCAGGAACACACGGATACGCGCGGTATCAGTGGTGTCTTTGTAGCACTGGCTGAACACCAGGTTGGTGTAGCCCACGATTGGGTAGCCCACGGATGGGTTGGCAAACGTAGGAACCCACTTCAACGGATCCTTGGCGTCATTGCTGCCAAGCGCCGGTGGAGTCACAGTATCGAGGCTGGCTTGAACGTTGACTTCAGTCGGCAGGTAGCCGTTCACCGAAGCCACCTTGGCGGCGTCGTTGAACTGAGCGTAGTCAGGGCTGACGTAACCGATGGCACCGTTGTTGCCGGTGATTGCAGAAGCAACACCACCGCTGCCGGTGACCGCGATGTAGCTTGAGCCGGCCGGGGCGTTGGTGACTGGGTCAAAGCCGACGGCGGTCACGAAGCTGTTGCTCACAGTCGGTACCGAAGCAGGTTTCACCGCCTTGAGGTGGTTGGTGAAGATCTCGGTGGTGCCGCTGGTTTCCTGGCGATAAACCACTTTGATTTGCAGGTCTGGACCGGCAGCCCCGTTGAATTGCACCTGGTTCCAGTTGGTGATTTTGCCGGCGAAGATATCAGCCAGCTGAGCGCTGGTGAGTTTCAGCGAGGTTTGACCGTCGATGCGATAAGGCACAGTCACCGAAGTGGCTTCAGCCGGGACTTGAATCAGCGGGCCGTAGGCAGTGCGACCGTTAACGGCGTCGGCATTGTAGGCAGCCAGTTCCGCAGCACTGACGACCGAGTCGCTGCCTGCATAGTCAATGGTGGTGCCAGCAGCCAGTTTCAGCTTGGTCGAATCGTTACCGAAGAACGCCTTCTTGCCGTCGCCGCTGCCTACGCCGATGTAGGGGCTGAAGCCTGGAACAGTGGCAGACAGAATGCCAGTAGCCGTGGTGGATGTAGCAGTGCTGCCGTAGAGTTTTTCCGGCAGAGTGGCACCGCCGCCGACCACGGCAGCCATGGATTGGGCCGAAGCCAATGCTGCAACCACCAAAGAGGCCGCGATCATAGTGCGCTTAAACATGAAGAATCTCCTTTCGTCGTGTTCGTACGTTTTGGGGTAGATGGCTCTTGCATGACGCCATGGCTTCGATCCCAAGCCGGGTACCGGGGGTGGCGAGGGCTGAGGCCATGGGTAGGAAATTTCGCAGCATCCGATGACAGCAAAAGGAAAAAACCTCGGGAGGAAGCGCTTGATTTTGCAAAAGATTCTCGGGTGTTTCGGTCATGTTTTTGAGCGGTTTGGGCGTAGGTGACAGCGGGGTTTCAGTGCGTTTTTTCTGGACGCGGCGTGGGCTGTGTCGAAAGGCTTCGGATATGACGGAATGAGGAACCCGAGGTTGGGGGGCAGCCGTCGGGAATTCATAAGATGCTGTCCAATAAACACCATCTCAAATGTGGGAGCTGGCTTGCCTGCGATGATGGGGTGTCAGACAGCCCCTTTGCCACTGACCCACTGCCATCGCGGGCAGGCCCGCTCCCACATTTTTGATTTGTGTTTCTTCAGTGGTTAGGTCACCAGTTGGTTGATCTCAATGATCGGCAACAACACCGCCATCACAATTACCAGCACCACCGCGCCCATCACCACGATCATCAGTGGCTCCAGCAATGCCGTCATGCCCATGGCGCGGCGTTCGATATCCCGGGACAGGGTCTGCGCCGCACGCTCGAGCATCGGCGGCAGCGAGCCGGTTTTTTCGCCACTGGCGATCAGGTGGATCAGCACCGGTGGGAAGACTTTTTCCAGCGCCAGCGCCGGCGCCAGGTTCACGCCTTCGCGCACCTTCGCGGTGGCTTCGTTGACACACTGGCTCAGGCGATCATTCGACAAGGTCTGGCGCGCCGCCTCAAGGGCTCGCAGCAACGGCACACCGGCTCCCCCGAGGATCGCCAGGGTCGAGGCGAACCGCGCGGTGTTCAGGCCCAGCACGAAGCGCCCGATCAGCGGCAGGCGCAGCACCCGGCTGTGCCAGCTCAGCCGCGCCACAGGGTTGCGCAGGTACAGGCGCCACCCCCAGAAACCGCCGACGATCCCGGCAAAACACAACCAGCCCCAGGCGCGGATAAAGTCGCTGGCATTGAGCATCGCCAGGGTCAACCCGGGCAGGTCCTGGCGCGCCTGAGAAAACGCACTGACCACCTGGGGCACCACGTAGCTCAACAGGAAAATCACGATGCCGATGGACACCAAGCCGACCACGCCCGGGTAGATAAACGCGGTCATGATCTTGCCCCGCAGGTTGTTGCGTTCCTCGATGTAGTCGGCCAAGCGCTCCATCACCTGGGCCAGGTCACCGGACTCCTCCCCCGCCGCGATCAACGCGCGGTAGATCGACGGAAAATCCCGAGGCCGCGACGCCAGGGCATCGGCCAGGCGCATACCGCCGCGCACATCGGCGCGCACTGCGGCCAGGGTCTGGGCGATATGTTTTTTCTCGGCCTGCTCCACCGTTGCGCTCAACGCCGCCTCCAACGGCAGGCTGGCGCCCAGCAGGCTGGCCAATTGACGCGTGGCCCAGGCCAGGTCGTTATCCGATAGTTTGGCGCTGAACAGGCTGCTGCTTGCCGCCGTTTGCTGATTGCCTTCGATCTGCACCAGCAACGCGGTCAAGCCTCGCCCCCGCAAAGTGGCAAACGCAGCGCTTTGGCTATCGGCCTCCACATGCCCGGCTTCGACCTTGCCGCTGGCATCGGCGGCTTCATAGCGATAGCGATTCATCAGGCGTCCCGTGTCACACGCAGGATTTCTTCGGGCGCGGTGGCACCGCTGCGCACCCAACGCTCACCGTCTTCACGCATGCTGAACATCCCGGCGCGGCGGGCGGCCAGACGCAAATCCTGCTCGCCGGCGCCCTGGTGGATCAGGCTGCGTACGTCGTCATCGACGCAAAACAATTCATGGATACCGGTACGCCCGCTGTAGCCGATCTGATTGCATTGCGCACACCCCACCGGGCGCCAGGTGCCAGGCGCGGCCGGATCTTCCTGCTTGCAATGGGGGCACAGGCGACGCACCAGGCGTTGCGCCAACACACCCAGTAAGGAAGATGCCAACAGGAACGGTTCCACGCCCATGTCGATCAAGCGGTTGACCGCCGACACCGCATCGTTGGTGTGCAAGGTGGCGAGTACCAAGTGGCCGGTGAGCGAGGCTTGCACGGCGATTTGCGCGGTCTCCAGGTCACGGATTTCACCAATCATGATGATGTCCGGGTCTTGGCGCAGAATCGCACGCAAGGCCAGGCCGAAAGTCATGTCGATCTTGGCATTGACCTGGATCTGGCTGATGCCCGGCAAGTCGTATTCCACCGGATCTTCCACGGTGAGGATATTGCTGGTACTCGCGTCCAGCCGCGCCAGCGCGGCGTAGAGGCTGGTGGTCTTGCCACTGCCAGTGGGCCCGGTGACCAGTACGATGCCGTGGGGCTGGCGGATCAACGTGTCGAGGCGCGCCAGCAACTGCGGCTCCATGCCCAGGGTTTCCAGTTGCAAACGCCCGGCCTGCTTGTCGAGCAGGCGCATCACCACCCGCTCGCCATGCCCGGTGGGCACCGTCGACACGCGAATATCGATCGGGCGCCCGGCCACACGCAAGGCGATGCGGCCATCCTGGGGCAAGCGTTTTTCGGCGATATCCAACTGGGCCATGATCTTGATCCGCGACACCAGCGCGCCATGCAGCGCCTTGCGCGGCGACACCACGTCGCGCAGGGTGCCGTCGACGCGGTAGCGCACCACGGAATGGGTTTCGTAGGGCTCGATATGGATATCACTGGCTTCGTCCCGGGCAGCCTGGGTGAGCAAGGCGTTGATCATGCGGATCACCGGCGCGCCGTCCTGGGTGTCGAGCAGGTCGGTGATCTCGGGCATGTCTTGCATCAGGCGGTCCAGGTCCACCTCGTTTTCAGCGGCACCAACCACGGCGGCGGCGCTGCCGGTGTCGGCGTAGGCGCTGGTGAGCAGGCCGTCGAGTTCGTCGTCGCGGACCTGTTCGAGATGGGCTTGGCCGAATTGGCGGTGGACTTCGCTGATGGACCAGCCGGGGGTTGAGGGGCAGACGGTCAGGAGCATGCCTTGCTCGCTGGGGCGCAGGAGGATGCGTTGGGATTTGGCCCAGGCGTAAGGGAGTAGGCTCATGGTTTGGGCCTTTTTTTACGGGGTACATATCCGTTTTTTTGGTGAAGGCTGATATCGGTTCCGCTCTTACAGCGGCTCACTTTTGAAAAGCGCAAAAGTAAGCAAAACGCTCTTGCCCCAACACTCGGCACCTCGCTCACGCTCGGTGTGCCCGTAAACCGACAGGGATTTGGGGGGCGCTCAAGATCAAAATCAAAAGCAAGGCCGAGGCGGCCTGACAGCCGACCTGATTTCTCAAACCGGATGGGGTCGACATGTGGGAGGGGGCTTGCTCCCGATGGCATAGGGTCAGTC
>NZ_JBOICG010000513.1:0-4232 GCF_050739995.1 Pseudomonas sp.
GCGATGATGATATCGGTCACCGTCGAGTTAACCGCATCAGAACCTATAGCTGCGGTAAATGACTTATCAATTTTCAGAACGTCAGGACGTAATGTTTCAAGCCAGGAAAATGAACTGTTGCCGGTGCCGAAGTCATCAATCGCCAGTTGGACGCCCAGGCGTTTGAGTTGGTGCAGAACCTCCAGCGCTTCTTCGGCCTGGCTCATGATGAAGTTCTCGGTAATCTCCAATTGCAGGCATCCCGGCTCCAGGTGGTAATCGCGCAGCAACTGTTCGATGCGCCCCAGCAGGTTGGGATGACGCAGTTGTGCGCCGGCCAGGTTTACCGAGAGTGGGCCGAAGTCCTCGAAGATGTCTTTCCACGCATGCATTTGGCGGCAGGCTTGTTCCAGCACCCAATCACCGATTTGCAGGATCGTACCGTTCTCTTCGGCCAGTGCAATGAAGTGCTCGGGAGGCACGTCGCCGAAGGTGGGGTGGTGCCAGCGAATCAGGGCCTCAGCGCCGATCAGCTCTTGCGTTCTGAGGCTCAGCTTAGGCTGGTAATACAAGCTCAGTTCGTTGCGCTCAATGGCTCGGCGCAGTTCGTGCTCCAGTGCCACACGCTCGTTGGCTTGGGCGGTAAGGTCGCGGGTATAGCTCTCGACCCGGTTGCGGCCTTTGGCCTTGGAGCGGTACATCGCAGCATCGGCGTTTTTTACCAGAGTGGCGACATCAGTACCGTCCTGCGGGTACAAGCAGGTACCAATGCTGGCACTGATAAAGAACTCGTGCTCCCCGGCCTGGAACGGCGGCGTGAAACAGGCAAGCAGTTTGTTGGCCAGATGCTCGGCATCGCTGGCTTGTTGCAGGCCGGGCAGCAGGATGATGAACTCGTCACCGCCCAGCCGCGCCACGGTGTCGATATCGCGCAGTTGCTCCTTGAGGCGTACGGCGATGTCTTTTAGCAGCAGGTCGCCGATGGGGTGGCCGAGGCTATCGTTGATGTGTTTGAAACGGTCCAGGTCGAGGAACAGAACCGCGCCCTGATTGCCAGTGCCCTGTTGGTTGTTGAGCGCTGCCTGCAACCGGTTTTCAAACAGCGTACGGTTAGGCAGGCCGGTCAGCGGATCGTGGTGTGCCTGGTAATCGAGGCGTGCCTGGGCGTGCTTGAGGCTGGAAATATCGGCAAACACCGCGACGAAGTGCGTGATCAGTTGCTCATGGTTGCGCACCGCACTGATGGTCAGCCAGCTGGGGTACAGCTCGCCATTCTTGCGGCGATTGGAAATCTCGCCTTGCCAGTGACCCTGGGCGGTCAACTGATGCCACATGGCTGCATAGAACGCGCTGTCGTGCAGCCCAGAGGCGAGCAGGCGTGGGGTGTGCCCCAGGGCTTCGGCTTCGCTGTAGCCGGTGATCTCGCTGAAAGCACGGTTCACGGCGCTGATGTTCTGATGGATGTCGGTGATCAATACGCCTTCTGCGGTACTTTCGAACACGGTAGCGGCAAGTTGCAGTTTCTCCTGCATCTGTTGGCGTTCGGTGATGTCGCGGGCGATGGTCAGCATGCAGTCTTCATCGCCGATGGGCAGTGGGCGACTGGACACTTCACACAGGCGAATCAGGCCGTCGGCGCGGCGGATGTGGCAGATGAAGTCGCGGACAAACCCGTCGCGCTGCATCAGTTCCAGCATGTGCTTGCGCTCGTTGAGGTCGACCCAGATGCCCAGGTCCAGGGTCGATTGGTCGAGCGATGTGGCGCTGGTGAAGCCGGTCAGGTGGCTGAAACCCTCGTTCACTTCAATCAACAGGCCATCGCGTTGACGACTCAACAGCAAGCCGTCCGGGGATGCATGGAACGCCTTGGCGAATTTCTCCTCGGAGGTTTGCAGGCGCTGTTGGGTTTCCTTGAGTTGGGTGATGTCACGTACCACCACTACCAGTGCTGCGGTGGTGTCGAGTTGGAATGGCTCGGCTGAGATCAGCCCGGTAAATGCTTGGCCATTGCTGCGTAAGAAGGGCATCTCCAGATTGCGAATGCTGGTGGTCTGTACCCGTTGCAGCAGGTCGGGGCCGACGCCTTGAATGCCCCAGATATTCAGTTCGGTGGCGGTTTTGCCCACGGCTTCTTCGGCTGTAAGGCCAATCTGGTCCTCGAACGCCTTGTTGACCTCCAGCAGGCAGCCATCGGACATCCGGGCGATCACCAGCATGTCAGGGCATTGCTGAAACACTGAGGCAAACTTTTGTTCGGACAGTTGCAGTGCTTCTTCGGTGCGCTTGGCCTCGCTGATGTCGATCATCAGGCCGCGCAGCACTGGCTCATGGCCATGTTCGATCAGGCTGACAATGTCGCGCACCCACAGGCAGCGGCCGTCGGCGGTGATCACGCGATAGTCCACACTATGATCGCGGTTGGCGCGGGTTTCGCGGTAGCAATAGGCTTCGGCGCGTGTCAGGTCGGCAGGGTGGACGATGTTGCGCCAGAAGCCTGGAATCAGCCAGTGGGCGCGGGGATAACCCAGCAGGTCTTCGGCATGGGGTGACACGTAGCTATACGTGAAGTCGGCGATGCTGGCTTCCCAGGCAATGGCCGACAGGCTTTCGACCAGGCCGCGATAATGGTACTCGCTGCTGCGCAGTTCCTGTTCCAGGGCGACTCGGCGGGAAATTTCCGAACTGAGCCGACGATTGATCCGAATCACGATGGCCAGCACGGTGCTCAGCAGCAATACGGCGGGGAGGCCGTACATCAGCAAGTCGGCCCAGAATGTGCGGTGGTCGGTGACGCTGCCTACCCAGTGTTGCTGGATGGCCTCGGTTTCATTGGGGCTTAGGTCGGCGAGCACCTTGTCCAGAATACCCACCAGTATTTTTTCATCCCGCGGCACGCCCATCGCCAGTTGATAACGGTAGGGCGTTTCACCGCTGACGTATAAGCCATCCAGCTTGAGTTGGCGCAGGCTCCAGACGCTGGACGCCAGATCGCCGACCACCGCATCCACCTCGTCGGTGGCCAGGGCCTGTAGGGTCGAGCTGACGTTGGGCATGGCCACCAGATTGAGGTCGGGGTGGTGGGTGCGCAGTAGTTCATGGGGGGCATAGTTTTCTACCACAGCAATCTTCAGCCCGTAGAGGTCCTTGAGGTCGCGTGGTTTCGCACCGCCTTCATGGGCAAGGATGACGATGGGAAAATCAAGATAAGGGCGCGTGAACGCCATGTAGCTTTGCCGCTCTGGGGTGGACATGATGCCGGGCAGCAGGTCGAGCTGGTTGTTTTTTGCCTGTTCGAGCACGGCGGTCCAGTTTGCAGGCTCAATCAGTTTGACCCGCACACCCAGGCGGTCCTGGATCAGGCGCACATAGTCGGCAGCCAGTCCCTGGTAGCGACCATTTTCGTCGCGGTATTCGAAGGGTGGCCAAGAGGCATCCACGCCCAGGCGCAACTCCTGATGGTCCGCCAGCCAGCTACGCTCATCATCAGAAAGAGTCAACGCGCCAGCCGTTGCGGTCCAGGTCAGCAGCGACAGCAGTAACACGGTCGGCAGTCTGGGCATAACGGTCTCGTTATGGCACGGGGAATGTTTCGAGTGTAGACGGGCATTGCGGGGGAGGGGGGCTGCAGAGCGTTTTATCTGTAGAAAGCAAAACCCCCGGCCTGGGCCGGGGGTTCTGGTATCACTCGTCGAGGAAGGAGCGCAGATGCTCGCTTCGCGTCGGGTGGCGCAACTTGCGCAGCGCCTTGGCTTCGATCTGACGGATCCGCTCACGGGTTACGTCAAACTGCTTACCGACTTCCTCAAGGGTGTGGTCGGTATTCATGTCGATGCCGAAACGCATGCGCAGTACCTTGGCTTCACGGGCAGTGAGGCCGGACAGTACGTCGCGAGTCGCTTCTTTAAGGCTCTCAACGGTGGCGACATCGATTGGCGACTGCATGGTCGAGTCTTCGATGAAGTCACCCAGATGGGAGTCTTCGTCATCACCAATCGGCGTTTCCATGGAGATCGGCTCTTTAGCGATCTTCAATACCTTACGGATTTTATCCTCAGGCATTTCCATGCGTTCGCCCAGCTCTTCCGGGGTCGGTTCGCGACCCATTTCCTGCAACATCTGCCGGGAAATACGGTTGAGCTTGTTGATGGTCTCGATCATGTGCACCGGAATACGGATGGTGCGGGCCTGGTCGGCGATCGAGCGAGTGATCGCCTGACGAATCCACCAGGTGGCATAAGTCGAGAACTTGTAGC
>NZ_JBOICG010000514.1:0-1972 GCF_050739995.1 Pseudomonas sp.
AGGCAAGCCAGCTCACACTTTGGAATGCATTCCCCTGTGGGAGCTGGCTTGCCTGCGATGGCCACGTCGCGGTGTGCGAGTGCAATCAAATAGCACTGAATCGCTGCCCCAATTGCTGTTCGGCAAACTGCTCGATGATGAAGTCCACAAACGCCCGAGTCTTGCCGGGCAGCAGTTTGTGTTCGGCGTAATAGATGGAAATGTTGCCATCGTCCACGTACCAGTCGGGCAGCACTCGCACCAACTTGCCGCTCGCCAGCCACGGTACGGCAAACGGCATGCTCACCAGGGCGACGCCCAGCGCCTGGTCTGCGGCGACGCAGGCGGCCTGCGAATCGCTCATGGTCATCCGCGCCTTGAGGTTCAACGGACCGTGCTCACCGTGGCGACCGGTCAATTGCCAGGAACGCACGCGACCGGTTTGTGGCGAGCGAATCAGAATGCCGTCGCAGCGTTCAAGGTCCAGCGGTTGTAGCACCGCTCCACGCACCGCCAAGTACTCGGGTGAGGCCAACAAGACCCGATGAGCCGGCGCCAGCTTGCGCGCCACCACGCCCTGAGGCAGCTCAAAACCGCCACCCAGTGCCGCATCGAAGCCCTGGCCAATCAGGTCCACCTGGCGATTGTCAAAATGCCAGTCGGGGCTGATATCCGGAAACCGTTTCAGAAACTCGCCCAATAGCGGCACGATATACAAACACCCGACCACTGTGCCCATGCTCACCTTCAAGGTGCCCACCGGACGCCCTTCGGCACTGGCCAGGTTGGCCACGGCATTTTGAATGGTGGTGAGGCTGGCGCTGACTTCTTCGAGGAACAGCTTGCCGGCTTCGGTCAGGGTCAAGCGGCGGGTGCTGCGCTGGAACAAACGCACACCCAGTCGCGCTTCCAGCTTGGCGACGCTTTTTCCTACCGCCGCCGGGGTCAGGCTCAGGTGCCGCGCCGCCTCGGCAAAGCTGCCGCCTTCGGCGCTGCGCACGAAGCATTCGATACTGCCAAAGCTTTCCATATCGCCTCACTCTAAACTTTTGGTTTACACAGACTATAGCAATCAAGGTCTACCGGCAGGGATGAGTGAGGTCGATACTCGACTCCAACCACAAGGCATCCCGCCTTGAACAGCTCGGAGATCGACATGACCACTCAAAACCTCAGCGGCAAAGTCGCCTTGATTCAAGGCGGTTCCCGCGGCATCGGCGCCGCCATCGTCAAGCGTCTCGCCGCGCAAGGCGCAGCTGTCGCGTTTACCTACGTCAGTTCGGCCGCCAAGGCTGAAGCGTTGCAGAACAGTGTGATCAGTGAAGGCGGCAAAGCCTTGGCGATTCATGCCGACAGCGCCGACGCCACAGCGATTCGCCATGCGGTCAACGCCACCGTCGAAGCCTTCGGTGGCCTGGACATTCTGGTGAACAACGCCGCCGTACTGGCCGTCGGGCCGCTGGAAGACTTCAAGCTGGAAGATTTCGACAAGACCCTGGCGGTCAACGTACGCAGTGTGTTTGTCGCGACCCAGGAAGCCGCCAAACACATGAAGGAAGGTGGCCGAGTGATCAACATCGGCAGTACCAACGCCGAGCGTATGCCATTTGCGGGTGGCGGGCCGTACGCCATGAGCAAATCAGCGCTGGTAGGGCTGACCAAAGGGTTGGCGCGAGACCTGGGGCCACGGGGCATCACGATCAACAACGTGCAGCCTGGACCGGTGGACACCGATATGAACCCGGCAAGCGGTGATTTTGCGGAGAGTTTGATTGAGTTGATGGCGATCGGACGCTACGGCCATGTCGAAGAAATCGCCAGCTTCGTGGCCTATCTGGTAGGGCCAGAGGCCGGCTATATCACCGGTGCCAGCTTGAGCATCGATGGTGGTTTCAGCGCCTAGGGTTTCTGGAACACGACAACACTAAGTGTGGGAGCTGGCTTGTGTGGGAGCCGGGCTTGCCCGCGATGCAGGCACCTCGGTGTGTTAGTC
>NZ_JBOICG010000515.1:0-5002 GCF_050739995.1 Pseudomonas sp.
CCACAGGGGATCGCATTTCCCTGTGGGAGCCGGGCTTGCCCGCGATGGCGTCCGCACAGCCACAACATTCCTCCTGATTAATCCGCACTTAACCCCTCTCTGTTTAAACGTGGCTCTGTGTGTAAACTTGCGGCCATTGGCACAACGACAAAGGGAAACGGGGATGAGTGACGAATTGCGTTTGGGCAGGGAGCGGCGCTTTCTGGTGTTGCTGGGCATCATCTGCCTGGCGCTGATCGGCGGGGCGCTGTACATGCAAGTGGTGTTGGGCGAGGCGCCGTGCCCGCTGTGCATCCTGCAGCGCTATGCGCTGTTGTTGATCGCGGTGTTCGCGTTTATCGGTGCCGCCATGCGTACCAAGGGCGCGCTCACCTTTTTCGAAGGGTTGGTGGTGCTCAGTGCCCTGGGGGGCGTCGCTGCCGCCGGTCATCATGTGTACACCCAGTTCTTCCCACAAGTCAGCTGCGGCATTGATGTGCTGCAACCGATTGTGGACGATCTGCCTCTGGCCAAGGTGTTCCCCCTGGGCTTTCAGGTCGATGGCTTTTGCAGCACCCCATACCCGCCGATCCTTGGCCTGTCCCTGGCGCAATGGGCGCTGGTGGCGTTCGTGCTGACGGTGATCCTGGTACCCCTGGGCATTTACCGTAACCGTCAACGCAACAACTAGCCGTTCACGAAAAACGCCCCGGTCTTCCTTGAAGGAAGGTCGGGGCGTTTTGCTTTGTAGGTATTTTGTGAAACTGCCGTGACGGGGAGCAATTTCAGGTGCGCGCAGCGTGCGACATGTTGTCACACGGAAGCTGTCGCAGGACGTTTCTGACCCGCCGCATGGGCCATTAAATTTGCGTCAACCGCGCAAGTTGTGCTGTCAGTTCGTGGCGTGTGAGACACCGCAAAGCTCACGGGGTTCCAGCGCCAGGGCGATCTGCGAATGCCTTGTTTTATGGGGACTTGCTCGCGTTTGCCATGCCCTTACAGGCTGTAAGGGATGTGGCTCTTTGCCCAATAACACGGCAATTTTTGTGGTTTTTGTTGAGAATCGAACGCGATAAGATCGCGAACCTTTGCAAGAATGGCGAAGGATTATTGCTGTAATCGATAAAAATTATTTCTTTATAAGACATGGTTTATACATCGCTAGCTAACTACAATCGCCCGCACTGAATGTCCGGTGCTGTTCAATATTTGAGCATTGGAGCGGTCGAGGAGCAGATGGAAGGCTCTGTGCGACCCCAGGTTCCGGCAGCCTTTCAACTATCCGCACCAAATGGAATTGGTCTGTAACAAGGCCTTTTAACCACGAAATCGAATAAGAACTCACTGCAGGTCCGTGAAACGTACATATATGACGTGGCGGGCAGGCTCTTATTCAATCGAAGAGAAATGCCAACCCTTGGCAGGGTGAAGTGTTGGCGATCAAAACCCAACTGCATTGCGCAAGCTGCTTTAGAGGTCGTGAGATGAGTAAAAACAGGTACCCCCGATTACTAGGCTTTTTGCCGCTGCTTGGCATGATGTTAATGCTGGGAGGCTGCAAGTGGACCTTGATGGACCCGAAAGGACAGATCGGTCTGGATCAACGAAACCTGATCATCACCGCCACCCTGCTGATGCTGCTGGTCGTGGTTCCTGTGATCATCATGACCTTCGCCTTCGCCTGGAAATACCGCGCGTCGAACACCAGCGCGACCTACGCGCCGAAGTGGTCGCACTCCACCAAGATCGAAATCGCGGTGTGGCTGGTACCAATCCTCATCATCATCGCCTTGGGTTACATCACCTATAAGTCGACCCACGAGCTGGACCCGTACCGTCCGCTGGAGTCCGACGTCAAGCCGATCAACATCGAAGTGGTCGCGCTGGACTGGAAGTGGCTGTTCATCTACCCGGACCTGGGTATCGCCACTGTCAACGAGATCCAGTTCCCGGAGCACACTCCGCTTAACTTCCGGATCACCTCCGACGCCGTGATGAACTCGTTCTTCATCCCTGCACTGGGTGGTCAGATCTACGCGATGGCAGGCATGCAGACCCGCCTGCACCTGATCGCCAACGAAAAAGCTGAAATGGAAGGCATCTCCGCGAACTACAGCGGCGCTGGCTTCACCGGCATGAAATTCAAAGCGATCTCGACGAGCCAGGAAGATTTCAACGCCTGGGTAGCCGCAGTCAAGGCCGCACCTAAACAGCTTGATCAAGCTGAATACGACGCCCTGACCAAACCAAGCCAGAACAACCCAGTCGCCCTGTACTCCACGTATGAGCCGAACCTGTTTCAGAAAATCGTCGACAAGTACGAAGGTATGAAGCCAGGCAAGCCGGTCAAGCACGAGAAGAAAGAAGTGGCCGTGGTTGAAGGTTCTGACACGGGCTCGCATTCAACTGCTGGGGCAGAGGAGTAAACGATGTTTGGTAAATTAAGTTGGGATGCGGTCCCGTTCCACGAGCCGATCGTGATGGTGACCATCGCCATGATCGCGCTGGGTGGTCTGGCGCTCGTAGCAGGTATCACCTATTTCAAGAAGTGGTCCTACCTGTGGACCGAGTGGCTGACGTCGGTCGACCACAAGAAAATCGGCGTCATGTACGTCATCGTTGCCATGGTCATGCTGCTGCGTGGCTTTGCCGACGCCATCATGATGCGTACCCAGTTGGCCATGGCCACCGAGGGTTCGCCTGGCTACCTGCCACCTGAACACTATGACCAGATCTTCACCGCCCACGGTGTGATCATGATCATCTTCATGGCGATGCCTTTCTTCACCGGCTTGATGAACCTTGCCTTGCCGCTGCAGATCGGTGCGCGTGACGTTGCCTACCCGTTCCTGAACTCCCTGAGCTTCTGGCTGCTGGTTTCCGGCGTGGTGCTGATCAACGTTTCCCTGGGCGTCGGCGAATTCGCCAAGACCGGTTGGGTTGCGTATCCGCCATTGTCGGGCATTCAGTACAGTCCGGGCGTGGGTGTGGACTACTACATCTGGGCGCTACAGCTATCAGGGCTCGGGACGACGCTGACGGGGGTCAACTTCCTGGCGACCGTCCTGAAAATGCGCGCCCCTGGCATGAAGCTGATGGACATGCCGATCTTCACCTGGACCTGCACCTGGGCCAACGTCCTGATCGTGGCTTCGTTCCCGATCCTGGCCGCTACCATGGCGCTGCTGTCGCTTGACCGTTACCTGGATTTCCACATTTTCACCAACGAACTTGGTGGCAATCCAATGATGTACGTGAACCTGTTCTGGGCATGGGGTCACCCTGAGGTGTACATCCTGATCCTGCCAGCGTTCGGTATTTTCTCCGAAGTGATCTCGACCTTTACCGGCAAGCGCCTGTTCGGTCACCACTCGATGGTCTACGCCTCCGGCGCGATCTCGATCCTGGGCTTCATGGTTTGGCTGCACCACTTCTTCACCATGGGTTCGGGGGCCAGCGTTAACGCCTTCTTCGGCCTGGCGACCATGCTGATTTCCATCCCGACGGGGGTGAAGCTATTCAACTGGCTGTTCACCATCTACCACGGCCGTCTGCGTATCACCAGCCAGGTTCTGTGGACCCTGGGCTTCATGGTGACCTTCGCTATCGGCGGCATGACCGGCGTACTGCTGGCCATTCCGGGTGCTGACTTCGTCCTGCACAACAGCCTGTTCGTGATCGCTCACTTCCACAACGTGATCATTGGTGGTGCTGTATTCGGCTACATCGCTGGTTTCGGCTTCTACTTCCCGAAAGCGTTCGGCTTCAAGCTGCACGAAGGCTGGGGCAAGGCTGCATTCTGGTTCTGGATCTCGGGCTTCTTCGTCGCGTTCATGCCGCTCTATGCACTGGGCTTCATGGGCATGACCCGTCGTCTGAACGCCACTACCAACCCTGAGTGGGTGCCGTACCTGTACGTCGCTATGTTCGGTGCGGTGATGATCGCCGTGGGTATCGCCTGCCAGCTGATCCAGCTGTATGTCAGCGTGCGTGATCGCAAGCAGAACATGTGCGAATCCGGTGACCCATGGAACGGCCACACCCTGGAATGGTCGACCTCGTCGCCACCTCCGTTCTACAACTTCGCCGTGATCCCTACTGCGGACACCATTGATGCGTTCACCGAAGCCAAGGAAAACGGTACTGCGTACCAGAAGCCTAAGCACTACGAACCGATCCACATGCCAAGCAACACCGCCACTGGCGTGGTGATGGGCGGCCTGCTGACCGTGTTCGGTTTCGCGATGATCTGGCACATCTGGTGGCTGGCAATCGTGAGCCTGGTCGGCACTATCGGTTACTTCATCATCCACGCTGCCCGTGATGATCAAGGCTACATGGTGCCGGTCGAGACGATCGAGCGCATCGAAGCCGAGCAGCACGCTCGCCTGGTAGCCGAGAAGAAGATTCCGGCCAACCGTGTAGAAACCTCGTTGGAACAGGCTTAAACCATGTCGAACTTAGTGACCAATGCTGGACACGCCCATGTCGATGACCATGGGCACGATGACCATCACCACGACTCGGGGCCAATGACCGTTTTCGGTTTCTGGCTCTACCTGATGACCGACTGCATCTTGTTTGCGTCGATCTTCGCGGTATACGCGGTACTGGTAAACAACGTAGCGGGTGGCCCGTCGGGCCACGACATCTTCGAACTGCCTTACGTGCTCGGCGAAACCGCCTTGCTGTTGTTCAGTTCGATCACCTACGGCTTCGCCATGTTGGCCTTCTACAAGGGCAACAAGAAAGGCGTACTGAGCTGGTTGGCACTGACCTTCCTGTTCGGCCTGGGCTTCATCGGCATGGAGATCAACGAGTTCCACCTGCTGATCTCCGAAGGCTACGGCCCGCACCGTTCCGGCTTCCTGTCTGCGTTCTTCACGCTGGTAGGCACCCACGGTCTGCACGTATCTGCCGGCCTGCTGTGGATGGCGGTGATGATGTATCAGGTCAATAAGCACGGCCTGACCAACACCAACAAGACTCGCCTGACTTGCCTGAGCCTGTTCTGGCACTTCCT
>NZ_JBOICG010000516.1:0-2165 GCF_050739995.1 Pseudomonas sp.
GCACTTCCTGGTGCTGCGCGGGATCAAGGAAGCGGCGTTCATCAACCTAGTGACCACCGTCGCCAAGGTGGTACCGCTGCTGCTGTTCGTACTGATCGCGCTGTTCGCGTTCAAGCTGGACATCTTCACCGCCGACATCTGGGGTGTGAAAAACCCGGACCTGGGCAGCGTGATGAACCAGGTGCGTAACATGATGCTGGTCACCGTGTGGGTGTTCATCGGCATCGAAGGCGCGAGCATCTTCTCGTCCCGAGCGGAAAAACGCAGCGACGTGGGCAAGGCCACCGTGATCGGTTTCATCACCGTGCTGCTGTTCTTGATGCTGGTGAACGTGCTGTCCCTGGGCATCATGACCCAGCCGGAACTGGCCAAGCTGCAGAACCCGTCGATGGCCGCCGTGCTGGAACATGTGGTGGGCCACTGGGGCGCGGTGCTGATCAGCGTCGGCTTGATCATCTCGCTGCTGGGGGCGCTGTTGTCGTGGGTACTGCTGTGTGCGGAGATCATGTTCGCCGCCGCCAAGGACCACACCATGCCGGAGTTCCTGCGCAAGGAAAACGCCAACCACGTGCCGGTCAACGCCCTATGGCTGACCAACGCGATGGTGCAGCTGTTCCTGGTGATCACGCTGTTTTCCGCCAGCACCTACCTGTCGCTGATCTACCTCGCCACCTCGATGATCCTCGTGCCTTACCTCTGGTCGGCGGCTTACGCCCTGCTGCTGGCGGTGCGCGGCGAGACCTACGAAAACGCCCTGCGCGAACGCAAGAAAGACCTGTTCATCGGCGCCATCGCCCTGGTGTACGCGATCTGGCTGCTCTACGCCGGCGGCACCAAATACCTGCTGCTCTCCGCCCTGCTCTATGCCCCCGGCGCAATCTTGTTCGCCAAGGCCAAGCATGAATTGGGCAAACCGATTTTCACCAACGTCGAGAAGCTGATTTTCGCCGCAGTGGTCATTGGCGCCCTGGTGGCGGCCTATGGACTCTACGACGGCTTCCTGACCCTGTAACACCCGAATCTTTTTGTTCACTGGAGGATCTGTAATGACCACGGAAAAAGTGAAGTACGGCGTACATTCCGAAGCCGGCAAACTGCGCAAAGTCATGGTGTGCTCCCCAGGTTTGGCCCATCAGCGGCTGACCCACAACAACTGCGATGAACTGTTGTTCGATGACGTGTTGTGGGTCGCCCAGGCCAAGCGCGACCATTTCGACTTCGTGACCAAGATGCGCGAGCGCGACATCGATGTACTGGAAATGCACAACCTGCTGACCGATATCGTCGCCATCCCCGAAGCACTGGACTGGATCCTGGAACGCAAGATCACCGCCAATACCGTTGGCCTGGGCCTGGTCGATGAAATCGGCTCGTGGCTGCGTAGCCTGGAACCACGCAAGGTGGCCGAGTACCTGATCGGCGGCGTATCGGCCGACGACCTGCCGAGCAGTTTCGGCGGCAAGGCCATCGAGATGTTCCGCGACTTCCTCGGGCATTCGAGCTTCATTCTGCCGCCGCTGCCCAACACCCAATTCACTCGCGACACCACCTGCTGGATCTACGGCGGCGTCACGCTGAACCCGATGTACTGGCCGGCGCGACGCCAGGAAACCCTGCTGGCCGCCGCCATCTACAAATTCCATCCCGAGTTCACCAACGCCGACTTCCAGATCTGGTACGGCGACCCCGACCAGGAACACGGCGCCTCCACCCTGGAAGGCGGCGACGTGATGCCGATTGGCAACGGCGTGGTATTGATCGGCATGGGCGAACGCTCGTCCCACCAGGCGATCGGCCAACTGGCGCGCAACCTGTTCAAGAACAAAGCCGTGGAGCGAGTGATCGTTGCGGGCCTGCCCAAATCCCGCGCGGCAATGCACCTGGACACCGTGTTCAGCTTCTGCGACCGCGACCTGGTCACCATCTTCCCCGAAGTGGTCAACCAGATCGTCGCGTTCACCCTGCGTCCTGATGAGAGCAAACCCCACGGTATCGATATCCAACGGGAAAAAACCAACTTCCTCGACACCGTCGCCGCCGCGCTCAACCTCAAGGCCCTGCGGGTCGTCGAAACCGGCGGCAACAGCTTCGCCGCCGAGCGCGAGCAGTGGGACGACGGCAACAACGTGGTGGCCGTGGAGCCAGGCGTGGTGATCGGTTACGAC
>NZ_JBOICG010000517.1:0-3605 GCF_050739995.1 Pseudomonas sp.
GCCACCCAGCGCGGGGCAAGCCCGCTCACTACAAGGTGCTCGGTTGTAGCTTTCTCTCCTAGCCTTCGCCTTCCAAGACCTTCACCCCATCACTGAACTGCAACGCCGCCAACCGCGCATACAGCGGGTTGCTCGCAATCAACTGCTGGTGCGTGCCCACCGCCACCAACTTGCCCTGGTCCATCACCGCAATCCGGTCTGCGTTCTTCACTGTCGCCAATCGGTGGGCGATGACCAAGGTGGTGCGGCCTTGCATCAATTGCGGCAATGCCTGCTGGATCAGGTGTTCACTCTGGGCATCGAGGGCGCTGGTCGCTTCGTCCAGCAACAGGATCGGTGCATCTACCAGCAACGCACGGGCAATCGCCAGGCGTTGGCGTTGGCCACCGGAGAGGCCCATGCCGCCGTCGCCGAGGTGGGTCTGGTAGCCGTCAGGCATTTGCAGGATGAAGTCGTGGGCGTGGGCGATGCGCGCAGCAGCTTCGACTTGCTCGCGGGTGGCGGACGGGTTGCCGTAGCGAATGTTTTCTTCAACGCTGCCGAAAAACAACGCCGGGCTCTGGGACACCAGGGCGAAATGACGACGCAGGTCCATGGGGTCGAGTTCGGTCAGCGGGTGGTTTTCCAGCAGGATGCGGCCTTGCTGCGGGTCGTAGAAGCGCAGCAACAGGTCGAAAATCGTCGACTTGCCCGCCCCGGACGGGCCTACCAGGGCAAGGGTTTCGCCAGGGTTGATCGTAAGGTTCAAGCCATCGATGGCGTAGCTGTCCGGCCGCGATGGGTAGGAAAAGCGCAAATCCTGCAGTTCAATGCGGCCGCTGACCCGCTCAGGCAATTGCACCGTGCCACTGGTCGGCGCCTGTATTTCGTTACTCGACTGCAACAGCTCGCCGATACGCTCAGCGGCACCCGCAGCACGCTGCAACTCACCGAGCACCTCACTCAAGGTGCCGACGGCACTGCCGACGATCAAGCTATAGAACACAAACGCCGCCAGTTCACCGCCGGAGATGCGCCCGTTGATCACATCCATGCCGCCGACCCACAGCATGACGCCCACTGCCCCCAGCACCAGCATGATCACCAGCGTAATCAGCCATGCGCGTTGGGCAATGCGTTTGCGCGCCGTGGCAAACGCCTCTTCCACGGTCACGGCAAAGCGTTGTTCGTCCTGCACCTGATGGTTGTAGGCTTGCACGGTCTTGATCTGGCCGAGGGTCTCGGACACGTAGCTGCCCACGTCGGCGATACGGTCCTGGCTCAAACGCGAGAGGCTGCGCACGCGGCGGCCAAAGATCAGGATCGGTGCCAGCACCAATGGCAGTGCCACCACCACGATACTGGTCAACTTGGGGTTGGTGACAAACAGCAACACGATGCCACCGATAACCATCAGCGCATTGCGCAGGAACAACGACAGCGACGAGCCGATCACCGATTGCAGCAAAGTGGTATCGGTGGTCAGCCGCGACTGGATTTCCGAACTGCGGTTGTTTTCATAGAACCCAGGGTGCAGGTAGATCAGGTGGTTGAACACCTGCCGACGAATATCCGCCACCACCCGCTCGCCGATCCACGACACCAGATAGAACCGAGTGAACGTGCCCACGGCCAGGCCCATTACCAGAATCATGAACAGGCCGATGGACTGGTTGAGCAAGTGCGGCGACTGGGTCATGAACCCCTGGTCCACTAACAGGCGGATGCCCTGCCCCATGGATAGCGTGATGCCTGCTGTGACGATCAATGCCAACAGGGCACCCAACGCCTGCCAGCGATAAGGCGCAATAAAGCGGCTGGCCAAGCGAATCGCACGGCGTTGACGGATAGAGAACATGGAGGGCATCACCTGCGTCAGGGAGATAGGTCGCTACACAGCAACATTGGGGGAGCCTGGGTAAATAACAACGTTCGTAAAAGCAATGAGTCAGATTAATTATGCCCACCGATACTGGACCCTAGAGGCTATCGGTCTAAGCCCCGGCTGGAAATATGTATCGGTTTCTGGTGGACTGGAGGCTCGAACCGGTGATCTTGTAAGGAGTTGTAATAGCGCGGTCACGCGGGGGAATTAAAGTAGGTACACAACCTGATGAGGAGACAGGCCATGACCTTGCACACCAGCAGCACTGACAAAGTAGAAGTTGTCCGCAAAGAGCGCCAGGCTCATTTGGGTTGTTCGATCATCGACGCCCAAGGGCGCGAGGTGCCGATTACCGAGGACATGATCCAGCAAGCGTGCCGCGAGCTGGAACAGCGACTGGTCAAACCTGCCCAGCAAGGCTGAAGCGCCCACGCTCTTTCAAACCCGGCCTCGATGGCCGGGTTTTTTATTGAGGTTCAAATCGTGGCTGCGCCCAATGCCGACACGATGCTCGACAGCTCTGCCGACTCTCCGTTGATCTGCACACGCAGGCCATCGATCTCGCGGCGCTCCGGGTAGTGCTTGCGCAGCAGGTCGAATGCCTTGCGCTGCTCTTCCACGGTTCCCACGAGGCTGCGACGGAAATCCGCATCATCGCGACGTGGGTCGTACACGCTGCGGCACAGGGTCGCCAGCGCCCAGGCCGGGTCGGTGGAGGCATTCAGGTGCACCTCGGCCAACCATGGCGGCGGCAGCAGGTCACTCAATTGAATACTGGGCTCCTGGCCCACATGCGTACAAAGCGCCTGATAGATCTGCGCAGTACCGCGCTGCTTGCCATCAAGGCTGTAACCGGCGATATGCGGCGTGGCCAGTACGCACAGGTCAGCCAGGTCGACATCCACTTCGGGCTCCCCCTCCCAGACGTCGAGCACCGCTTGCAGGTCTTCGCGCTCCAGCAGCACGTCACGCAGGGCGGCGTTGTCGACCACCGGGCCACGGCTGGCATTGATCAGCCAGGTGCCAGGTCTGAGGCGGTTGAGGCGCGAGCGATCAAACAAGTGCCAGGTCGAGCCATTGCCCGACTTGGTCAACGGCGTGTGCAGGCTGATCACATCGCACTGCTCGATGATCTGCTCCAGGCTGACGTAATCACCGGTTTCGACGCTCTGACGCGGCGAGTCGCACACCAGCACATTCCAGCCCAGCCCCTTGAGCACCTTGACCAGACGCCCGCCCACTTCACCGGCACCCACGACGCCGTAGGTACGCTGCTTGAGGTCGGCACCTTCGATTTCAGCCAGGGTCTGCAGGCTGCCCAGCACGTAATCCACCACGCCCCGCGCATTGCAGCCGGGAGCGCTGGACCAGGCAATGTCGGCCTGCTTGAAGTAATCCAGGTCCAGGTGATCGGTGCCGATGGTGCAAGTGCCGACAAAACGCACCGGTGTGCCCTCCAGCAAGGCGCGGTTGACGTTGGTCACCGAACGCACCAGCAATACATCGGCCTGCTCAACCGTGGCGCGGTCGATAGAACGACCGGGCACCCGGCGAATTTCGCCAAACCCTTCGAAGAAGGCATCGAGCAGCGGGATATTTTCGTCGGCAACAATCAGCATGGCAGGCTCCTTTCGCGGATCAGCAGTGTACAGCGGTTTTCCTTGTGGCGAGGGAGCTTGCTCCCGCTGGAGTGCGCAGCGCTCCCAAATGCAGCACCGTGTTTTTTCAGGTACACATCGGT
>NZ_JBOICG010000518.1:0-4702 GCF_050739995.1 Pseudomonas sp.
TCTTACGACGACTCCCTCGATGGGGAGAAAAGCAAATCCCAGGTCAAACGCGAGCTGCATGCTCTGGTTGACCTCGGCGAGCGCCTTACAACGCTCAAGAAGGATTTGATTGCAAAACTGCCACTGACCGACGAAATGCGCCGGGCCCTGGCCGATGCACCCAAGCACACCGCGAATATCGCGCGTAAACGGCACATCGCGTTTATCGGCAGGCTGATGCGTGATCAGGACACTGACGCCATCCTCGCCTTGCTCGATCAAACCGATGCCTCCACCCGCCAGTACAACGAACGCTTCCACAACCTGGAACGTTGGCGTGACCGCCTGATCGCGGGCGATGACGCCGTGCTGGAGAAATTCGTGGCGGAGTACCCGGACGCGGATCGCCAGCAACTGCGCTCCCTGATCCGTCAGGCTCAACACGAACTGGCGCATAACAAGGCACCGGCCACCAGCCGTAAAATCTTCAAGTACATCCGTGAGCTGGACGAGACTCAACGCGGCCTGCGCTGATCCTCTTCCCCGGGTGGCGGCCTTCGCCACCCGAAGCTCCCGGCTTACGACCCCGTACCCCCTACGGTAATCGCATCAATTTTCAGTGTTGGCTGGCCGACACCCACCGGCACCGACTGCCCATCCTTCCCGCATGTGCCTACACCACTGTCCAACGACAGGTCGTTACCGACCATCGACACCTTGCTCATCGCTTCCGGCCCGTTGCCGATCAGCGTCGCCCCTTTGACCGGTGCGGTAATCTTGCCGTCTTCGATCAAATACGCCTCACTGGTGGAGAACACGAACTTGCCGCTGGTGATATCCACCTGGCCGCCGCCGAGGTTGGCGCAGTAGATCCCGCGTTTCACCGACGCAATGATTTCCGCCGGGTCGCTTTCGCCACCGAGCATGTAGGTGTTGGTCATACGTGGCATCGGCAGGTGCGCGTAAGACTCGCGACGACCGTTACCGGTCCGTGCCACGCCCATCAAACGGGCATTGAGCTTGTCCTGCATGTAGCCCTTGAGCACGCCGTTCTCGATCAGCGTGGTGCACTCGGTCGGCGTACCTTCGTCGTCGACGCTCAGTGAGCCACGGCGGCCAGCCAGGGTGCCATCATCGACAATGGTGCACAGCTTGGACGCAACCATCTCGCCCATGCGCCCGCTGTAGGCTGAACTGCCCTTGCGGTTGAAGTCACCTTCCAAGCCATGGCCCACTGCTTCGTGCAGCAGTACCCCAGACCAGCCCGAGCCCAGCACCACAGGTAAAGTACCCGCCGGCGCCGGAATGGCCTCCAGGTTGACCAGCGCCTGGCGCAGCGCTTCACGGGCATAACCCATGGCGCGGTCGTCAGCCAGGAAGTAACGGTAGTCGGTACGCCCGCCGCCGCCGTGACCACCGCGCTCGCGACGGCCGTTCTGCTCAACGATCACGCTGACATTGAAACGCACCAACGGCCGCACATCCGCCGCCAGGCCGCCATCGGTGGATGCCACCAGGATGCGCTCCCATACACCGGCCATGCTCACGGTCACCTGCTGAATACGCGGGTCCAGGGCACGGGTGGCCGCGTCGACACGCTTGAGCAGCTCAACCTTTTCCGCACGGCTGATCACTTCTAGGGGATTATCCGGGGCGTACAACTGGGCCACATCTTGAGTGCTGAACGCCTGCACCGTGCCATTCTGGCCAGCACGCGAGATCGAACGCGCCGCACGGGCCGCCAGGCCCAAGGCTTCCAGGGTGATGGCATTGCTGTAGGCGAAACCGGTTTTCTCACCCGATTGCGCCCGCACGCCTACGCCTTGGTCAAGATTGAAGCTGCCTTCCTTGACGATGCCGTCTTCAAGGGCCCAGGACTCGGAAATCTGCCCCTGGAAATACAGGTCGGCGGCGTCGATGCCCGGTCCGGCCAGATCGCCCAGCACGGTCTGCAAGCTTTCGATGGTCACGCCACCGGGTGCCAGGAGGTGTTCACTGACTGAGGACAACAACTCGCTCATAGATTTGGCCTTAAATTCATCGTTCCGAAGCAGGCCGCTGTGCGCCCTGCGAGAAAAAGCGCCGATGGCTGACCACCGGCATGCGCGCCCGTATCGACGCCTGTTCACTGATATCGCGCTCGGCCAGCAACACCGCTTCGCCTTGATCCTGTTGTGTCAGCACACGCCCCCACGGGTCGACAATCGCCGCATGGCCAAAGGTTTCCCGTGGCCCTGGATGCACGCCGCCTTGAGCAGCCGCCAGCACGTAGCACTGGGTCTCGATGGCGCGCGCGCGAATCAACACATCCCAATGCGCGGCCCCCGTCACCGCAGTAAAAGCAGAGGGAGCAGTAATCAGCTCTGCGCCCGCTGCACGCAACTCGCTGTACAGCTCGGGGAAACGCAGGTCATAACACACGGTCAAGCCCAACCGCCCCACCGGCGTATCCGCCACCACCACCTTGCCACCGAAAGCATAGTCGTCGGATTCCCGATAACGACCACGGGCATCGGCGACATCGACATCGAACAAATGCAGCTTGTCGTAACGGGCAATGATCTCGCCCTGATCATCGATCAGCAGCGAGCAGGCGTTGGATTTGGCATTCGGCTGGCCCTCGGGCGGCAGCGGCAAAGTGCCGGCCACTATCCATAAGGTGAGGTCGCGGGCGGTCTGTTTCAACCAGGGCAGGATCGGGCCTTCACCCAGAGCCTCGGCGCGACCGATATCGGCCACATCACGACGTCCCATGGCGGCAAAATTCTCCGGCAACACGGCAAGCTTCGCACCGCCAGCCGCCGCTTGTTCCAGCAAACGTCGGGCCTGGGCCAGGTTGGCAAGCACATCGCTCTGGCTGACCATTTGAATTACCGCAAAAGACATGGGCCCACACTCCGTGATTGGCATAGGGCCATGCTACTCCACAGCTTCTCAGTTTGGCTTTTCAAATGGCTTGTCGAAGGTGATTTTCGGGTCTTTCCAAGGCCCTTCCACTTTGTATTGCACACTGGCGAAGCGCGAAACCCGATCACCGATCAATTTGTCGATCAGGAACAACGCACCACCAATCGCTGGCGCACCGACAATCAGCGCCGCGATGGGCAGGTTGTTGGTCACCGGTAACGTCACCAGCAGCTTGGCATCGACTCGATCAGCCACCAGGTCCAGGGTGCCGTTAAGTTCCAGATTGGTCGACGGCCCGGTCATGGTGATGGGCTCACGGGTCACGAACACACCGTTACTGGCGGCCAGCAAGCCTTTGACTCGGTCATAGCTCAACCCCTTGCCGAGCAGGTCAGAGAAATCCAGGCGCAAACGACGACCAATGGAGTTGAAGTTCAAGAGGCCGAACACCCGCAATGCCTGGGCGCCACCCTCCACTTCCACAAACTGGCCTTTACGGAACGCCGCGTCCAGGCTGCCGGAGAAACGCTTCGGCCCGACCCACGCCGGCGAACCCGGCCAACGGCCGTCCACATCCAGATGGAAGTCCTCGCTGGTCACCGTCGGCGCAAACCCCCAGCCCTTCAGCACATCGGCGATGTTCTTGCCATCCAGACGACCTTTGTACCAACTGCTGCTGGCCCCTTGCGCCCCCTCCCAACCGCCGGCGCCCTTGAGCAACATGCCCTTGAGGCCCAGATCCAGGTCGGTAAATGCCAAGCCCTTGGCGGTCGGCCGAATCTTCAACGACCAGGCACCCACCAGGTCAGGCCCCTGGTACAGTTTGTCGATGGCGATATCCAGCGCCGGAATGTCCTTGGGATCAATGTCGGCCAATGGGTCAGGCGCGTTTTCATCCGCCTGCACCGTCGGGTCCACTGCCGGCAGTTTTACGTACTGCAGGTTGATCGCAATCGGTGCACCCTTGGCGTCCGGCAGGTTCACCGAGCCTTTGGCTTGCTGGCTGTCGATCTGCAAGCCCCAGGCGGCGGGCTTGCGATCAAGCTGCAGGTTGACCTGATCCAACTGGGTACCAAAGCCCGTCAACTTGCCCACCTTGAAATCGGCACCACTGAGCAGTTGCTTGGCACTGCCGCCAGGATCGTTACCCGCGTACCGGTTAACCAGTTTTTTCCACGGGTCCACGTCCAGCTCCGACAGCACACCGCGGATACGCAGCCCCTTGGTTGTCGGCAACAAAGCATTGCCATTGCCGAGGAACAACTCGCCGCGACCGTCATTGAACTTGTCCGGTGGCGCTGCGAAGGTGAAACTCGCCAGCTCGCCGTAAGTGAACCAATAGCGGCGTTCGGCACCTTGCAAGGTCATCCGGAAGACACTGTCACGCCCTTGGCTCGCGGGCATGCCAAAGGGCGCAGGCAGATCCACCGCAACGCCCTTCATGTTGGAGCTGACCATCAGTTGACTATCTGCGCCGTCCAGGGTCAGTTGCAATTGGTACGGGATATCGCCGGAAACCGGCAGAGGCTGGCTGATCTTCAACCAGTCGGTCAGACGCTTCACCGTGACCTGGCCCTTGGCGGTCACACGGGTGCTGATACTGCCCGGCTTGCCGTCGGCGACAATCTGCGCGGTGATGGGTCGATCGAACGCCTGCGCCGCAATGTTCTGCCCACTCAAGCCCTTGGCACTGTCGAAACGGAAATCGCCTTTGAGTTGGGACAAGTCCAGGGGTGGCTCTGACAATTGCAGGCGGGCTTTGTCGGTCTTGAAGTTCACCACGATCTTGGGATCGGTGCCCTTGGCCAGTGGCACG
>NZ_JBOICG010000519.1:0-10204 GCF_050739995.1 Pseudomonas sp.
GTGTCAGGCGACATCAATGTCGCTGTTCCACCGCGATCGCAGGCAAGCCAGCTCCCACAGTTTTGATCGGGTCACAACTCAACCCAGCAAAGCCTCCTGGCTCTTGCCGAAGGTCAGGTACTCCACCAACTCCGGCAACGGCAGCGGTTTGCTGATGAGATAACCCTGAGCCTGGTCGCAGCCGAACAAACGCAACAGCGCCAGCTGTTCAGGCGTTTCCACACCTTCGGCCACCACTTCCAGGTTGAGGTTGTGGGCCAGGTTGATCATCGCGTGCACCAGCTTGCGGTTTTCTTCGCGCTCCTCCATGCCGCCGACGAAGCTCTTGTCGATCTTCAGCAGGGCAATTGGCAGACTGTTGAGGTGCACGAACGATGAGAAACCGGTGCCGAAGTCATCCAGGGAAAACCGCACGCCAAGGCGACCCAGGGCGTCCATGGTCTGCTTGACCAGGTCGCTGCGCCGCATCACGGCGGTTTCGGTCAGTTCGAATTCAAGCCACTGCGCCTCCACACCGCGCTCGGCAATCAGCCGACTGAGTGTCGAGAGCAACTGGCTGTCCTGGAATTGGCGAAATGACAGGTTGACCGCCATGTGCAGTGCAGGCAGGCCGCGCTCGCGCAGGTCTTGCATGTCGCGCAGGGCCCGGGAGATGACCCAGTAACCCAGCGGCACGATCAAGCCGCTCTGCTCGGCCAGGGGCACGAATTCACTGGGCGGCAACAGCCCACGCTCACCATGGCGCCAGCGCACTAGGGCTTCCAGGCCGACGATGTGCCCGTCGTCCAGGTCCAGGCGCGGCTGGTAATGCAGCTCCAGCTCGTCACGGCGCAACGCACGGCGCAGTTCACTTTCCAGGTCTGCCAGGCTGCGGGCGTTGCGGTTGATGCGTTCGTTGAAGATATGAAAAGTGCAGCCCTGGGTGCTCTTGGCCTGCTGCATGGCGATATGGGCGTGCCACATCAACGGGTCGGCACCGGCGCGTGCACGGGCATGAGCCACGCCGAGGCTGCAGCCGATCAACAGGCTTTCACCATCGACCCAGTACGGTTCGGCCATCACTTCGGTGATGCGCTCAGCCATCCATTCGGCGCGTTGGGGCGCGCGGCGGGTGTCGATCAGCAGCGCGAATTCGTCGCTGCCCAGGCGTGCCAACTGGTCCCCGGCTTCGAGCTGGCTCTTGAGCCGCGACACCACTTGCAGGATCAAACGGTCGCCAGCCTGATGCCCCAAAGCGTCGTTGGCATGACGGAAGTTGTCGAGGTCCAGATGCCCAAGGGCCAGGCCGCGCCCTTCGTTTTCCGCCAGCCGCGCTGCCAGCAAGGTCTGAAAACCCTGGCGATTGGCAATGCCGGTGAGCGGGTCCTGTTCGGCCAGGCGCTGCAAGGTGTTCTCCAGCACACCGCGTTCACGCACGTGGCGCAGGCAACGGCGTAATGTGTCGGCGTCCAATGCATTGCGGATCAACCAATCGCTGACCCCCAGCGGCGACACCAACGGCTCCTGTTCCAACAGCAATACGCACGGCAAACTGCAACGGCCGGGACCGGGTTGCAGGTTGGGTTCGGTCAATAACACAGCACCGTGGTCGTCATCGAACAGACGACTCACCGAGTCCCAGTTGGGTGCGCTGATCAGCACAGCCCCTTCGCCCATCGGCGCCAGGCACTCGCGCAGCAATGCTGCCCACTCAGGCGTATCGGCCAGAAGCAGCAAACGCAAGGGTTCGACAGGCGTAGACAAGCTAGCTCCCTAGACTCTGCAAGATTTCATTGGCGGCGGGCAGTATGACGTGCGGCCTGACAATCACCAATGATAAGACTTATCAAATACGCAGACTGCACACATCAGCTGCAAAAGCTCCCACATCCTGCGGCAAAGTATCAAAACCGGCAAATTTAGATCGAGTGGTACGTCACACTGTCGTTCTGTGAGAGCAGAATCCTGCGAGCCTGTTAAAATGCCCGCCCTTTTGAACAACGACTCCCTGAATTTCGTATGTCCCGACTCAATCCCCGGCAGCAAGAAGCCGTGAACTACGTCGGCGGCCCTCTATTGGTGCTCGCCGGTGCTGGCTCCGGCAAGACCAGCGTGATCACCCGCAAGATCGCGCACCTGATCCAGAGCTGCGGCATCCGTGCCCAGTACATCGTCGCCATGACCTTTACCAACAAGGCGGCGCGGGAAATGAAAGAGCGTGTGGGCACGCTGCTCAAGAGCGGCGAAGGCCGCGGCCTCACCGTGTGTACCTTCCACAACCTGGGCCTGAACATCATCCGCAAGGAGCATGTGCGCCTGGGCTACAAGCCCGGTTTCTCGATCTTCGACGAAACCGACGTGAAGTCGCTGATGACCGACATCATGCAAAAGGAGTACGCAGGCGACGACGGCGTGGACGAGATCAAGAACATGATCGGCGCCTGGAAAAACGACCTGATCCTGCCCGCCCAGGCCCTGGAAAACGCGCGCAACCCCAAGGAACAGACCGCCGCCATCGTCTACACCCACTACCAGCGCACGCTCAAGGCGTTCAACGCGGTGGACTTCGACGACCTGATCCTGCTGCCGGTGAAGCTGTTCGAGGAACACGCCGACATCCTCGAAAAATGGCAGAACAAGGTGCGCTACCTGCTGGTAGACGAATACCAGGACACCAACGCCAGCCAATACCTGCTGGTGAAAATGCTGATCGGCAAGCGCAACCAGTTCACCGTAGTGGGCGACGACGACCAGTCGATCTACGCCTGGCGCGGCGCCCGCCCGGAAAACCTGATGCTGCTCAAGGACGACTACCCGTCCCTGAAAGTGGTGATGCTGGAGCAGAACTACCGCTCCACCAGTCGCATCCTGCGCTGCGCCAACGTGCTGATTTCCAACAACCCCCACGAGTTTGAAAAACAACTGTGGAGCGAGATGGGCCACGGCGACGAGATCCGCGTGATCCGCTGCCGCAACGAAGACGCCGAAGCCGAACGTGTGGCCGTTGAAATCCTCAGCCTGCACTTGCGCACCGACCGGCCTTACAGCGATTTCGCGATTCTTTATCGCGGCAACTACCAGGCCAAACTGATCGAGCTGAAATTGCAGCACCACCAGGTGCCGTATCGCCTGTCGGGCGGCAACAGCTTTTTCGGACGCCAGGAAGTGAAAGACCTGATGGCCTACTTCCGACTGATCGTGAACCCGGACGACGACAACGCCTTTCTGCGCGTGATCAACGTGCCGCGCCGGGAAATCGGTTCCACCACCCTGGAAAAACTCGGCAACTACGCCACCGAACGCAAGATTTCGATGTACGCCGCCACCGACGAAATCGGCCTGGGCGAGCATCTGGACACCCGCTTCACCGACCGCCTGTCGCGCTTCAAGCGCTTCATGGACAAGGTGCGCGAGCAGTGCGCGGGCGAAGATCCGATCAGCGCCCTGCGCAGCATGGTCATGGACATCGACTATGAAAACTGGCTGCGCACCAACAGTTCCAGCGACAAGGCCGCGGATTACCGCATGGGCAACGTCTGGTTCCTGATCGAAGCGTTGAAGAACACCCTGGAAAAAGACGAAGACGGCGAAATGACCGTCGAAGACGCCATCGGCAAGCTGGTGCTGCGCGACATGCTCGAACGCCAGCAGGAAGAGGAAGACGGCGCCGAAGGTGTACAGATGATGACCTTGCATGCCTCCAAAGGCCTGGAGTTCCCCTACGTGTTCATCATGGGCATGGAAGAGGAAATCCTCCCGCACCGCTCCAGCATCGAAGCCGACACCATCGAAGAAGAACGGCGCCTGGCCTACGTGGGCATTACCCGCGCACGTCAGACACTGGCCTTCACCTTCGCCGCCAAGCGTAAGCAATACGGCGAAATCATCGATTGTGCCCCCAGCCGGTTCCTCGACGAACTGCCGCCGGACGACCTGGCCTGGGAAGGCAATGACGACACCCCCACCGAGGTGAAGGCCGTTCGCGGCAACACCGCCTTGGCGGATATACGCGCGATGTTAAAGCGCTAGAATCGACTACTTTTTAATCTACTTTCGGCGCACACCGCGCCATTAGAGGAAGCTTTCCGTGGAAGCACTGCACAAGAAAATTCGCGAAGAAGGCATCGTGCTTTCCGATCAGGTACTCAAGGTCGACGCCTTCCTGAACCACCAGATCGACCCGGCGCTGATGAAACTGATCGGCGACGAATTCGCCGCGCTGTTCAAGGACTCAGGCATCACCAAGATCGTCACCATCGAGGCCTCAGGCATCGCACCGGCGATCATGACCGGCCTGAACCTGGGCGTGCCGGTGATCTTCGCCCGCAAACAACAGTCCCTGACCCTGACTGAAAACCTGCTGTCGGCAACGGTGTACTCTTTCACCAAGAAGACCGAAAGCACCGTAGCCATCTCCCCACGCCACCTGACCAGCAGCGACCGCGTGCTGGTGATCGATGACTTCCTGGCCAACGGCAAGGCGTCCCAGGCGCTGATTTCGATCATCAAGCAAGCCGGGGCAACCGTGGCGGGCTTGGGGATTGTGATCGAGAAGTCGTTCCAGGGTGGCCGTGCGGAGCTGGATGCACAGGGTTATCGCGTTGAGTCGCTGGCACGGGTCAAATCGCTGGCCGGTGGTGTTGTCACGTTTATCGAGTAAGCAGCAACACTGCAAATCTTGAGTAAGCACAGTTAAATGTGGGAGCTGGCTTGCCTGCGAAAGCGGAGTGTCAGGCGGCATCAATGTCGCTGTTCTACCGCGATCGCAGGCAAGCCAGCTCCCACATTTGGCTTGTGTTATCTGTTAGGTGGCGGTGGCCTGTAGGCCTGCCAGCAACAAGCGCTGATACAGATCCTCCTTCAACCCCTCCGGCTTATCCAACCGCATCCGCTCCAGATGCTTGGGAAACGCCTCCGGCTCCGGTGCATCCAGCGCAGCCCTGCCCAACTCCAGAATCTCCGTCAGCTTGAATTTGCTCTTGAGCCAATTCAGTGCGCGCAACAGATCCTTTTCCTCTTCAGTGAAGTCACTACCCAGCGGATACTCCGGGAACAACCGACGATGCCGCGCCTGAGTGTCTTTGAGCCGCTGCGGCGTATTGTCGGTAAAGCGCGGGTCCAGCCGGAATTCCTTGGGCAGCTTGCCGGCCTTTTGTGCCTGTTCGATCAAGTCGCCCTGGAAGCGTGAGTCGGTGATGTTCAGTAACGCCTCAATCACCTTGGCATCCGTCTGCCCACGCAAGTCGGCGATACCGTACTCGGTGACGACGATATCCCGCAGGTGCCGTGGAATGGTGCAGTGGCCGTATTCCCAGACGATATTGGAACTGACCTCCCCCGCCGACTCGCGCCAGCTGCGCAGGATCAATATCGATCGCGCACCTTCCAGCGCATGGCCTTGAGCAACGAAGTTGTACTGCCCGCCCACGCCGCTGAGCACGCGACCGTCTTCCAACTGATCAGCCACGCCCGCACCGAGCAGCGTCACCATGATCGCGCTGTTGATGAAGCGAGCATCCAGCCGTTGCAAACGCTTGAGTTCTTCCTGGCCATATAGCTCGTTGATGTAGCTGATGCGGGTCATGTTGAATTCAAGGCGCTTGGCATGGGTCATTTCCTGCAAGCGCTGGTAAAAACTACGCGGCCCCAGGAAGAAACCGCCGTGGATCGACACGCCGTCGGGCTGCGCTGCGCCATCCAGGGTACCGGCGTTGGCTTGCACCTGGGCCGCTACGTCCGGGTAGACCTTGCGCCGCACAATCCCGGCATCGGCCAGCACCAGCAGGCCGTTGACGAACATTTCACTGCAACCATAAAGGCCCTGCGCAAAGGGTGCGACACCGCCTTCATGACTGATCAACGGCGCCCATTGGTACACATCCAGATCCGTCAGCAGCAGTCGATAGGCTTCGTTGTCGGCCTGGCGCGCCAGCAAGGCAGCGGTCAGCGCATCGCCCATGGAGCCGATGCCGATCTGCAAGGTGCCGCCATCGCGCACCAGGGTACTGGCATGCAGGCCGATAAAGTGGTCCTGGAACCCCACTGGCATGTTCGGCGTGGAGAACAACGTGGTGCTGTCCTTTTCGTCGAGCAGGTAATCGAACGCGTCCATGCCCAGTTCGGCATCACCCGGCATATAGGGCAAATCGCGGTGGACCTGACCCACGACCAGGATGGTTTCCCCGGCCTCACGGCGCTTGGCGATCATCGGCAACAGATCGAGGGTGATATCGGGGTTGCAACTCAGGCTCAGGCGATCGGGATGCTCAGCGCTACTGGCCACCAACTGCGCCACCAGGTTCAGGCCTGCCGCATTGATATCCCGCGCAGCATGGCTGTAGTTGCTGCTCACGTAGTCCTGTTGGGCCGAGGCGCTGTGGAGCAGGCTGCCGGGCTGCATGAAGAACTGCTGTACGCGAATGTTTTTCGGCAAGTTGTCTTTGTGCAAATCGGCGAGGAAATCCAGTTCCGGGTAGTCGCCAAATACGCGCTCGATGAAGGGTTCGAGAAAGCGCTTCTGCAAGCCGTCCCCCATCGTGGGGCGGCCCAGGCTCAATGCGGTGTAGATCGTCAGCGCCCGCTCGGGCAACTGGGCGATACGCCGATACAACGCATTGACGAACAGGTTGGGCTTGCCCAGCCCCAGTGGCATGCCCATGTGGACATGTGCCGGCAGCCGCGCCAGCACGTCGTCAACGGCTTGCTCGATTGAACACAACTGCACCATCCGACCCTCCTGAACATTCCGTGATTAGGGGTTGGACAGAGAGTGGCCGGTCTTTGCTGCAAAGAACAGCCTGATACATAAAATACAGCCACAAAAAAGCCGCTCGTAAGCGGCATTTTTGGCGAAGATCCGTCGATTACAGGCCAGACATCTTCTTGATTGCACCCTTAAGCTCGTCATCCGAGCAATCAGCGCAGGTGCCTTTCGGCGGCATGGCATTCAGCCCGGTGATCGCCTTGGCCAGCAGGCCGTCGAGCCCCCCTTGATGGTCGGCGCGATCTTTCCACGCTGCGGCGTCACCGATTTTCGGTGCACCCAACAAGCCAGTACCGTGGCACGCGTTGCAGTGCTTGGCGATGATGTCGTCCGGGGTTTTCGCCCCGCCGCCGCCCGCTGCTACGGCGACTTCCATGCCTTTACATTCCTGGCCTTGAACACAGACTTGGCCGACAGGCTCCAGGCGCTTGGCAATTTCATCATTGGTCGCAGCTTGAGCGCTGACAGCCCATAGGGCCAGTACGGTTGCTGGTGCAGCCAGCATTTTCATAATTAGGTTCACGCGTTCACCCTCAATGGTGGCTATTCACGCCTGCGGCCACGGTTTCGCAGGCGGCGAAAGTATAACGGTTAGCCCGCCTGGCCGAAACAACCCTATTAAATAAAGGGAGATTCGGCGTCACGGATAGAGCTACGGGTGTGTCTGCAACGCTGGCAGCACGCCTCTTCTGTCAAAAGTTCGCAGGTGTGGCTGCGCTGATTAGTCGCGCTGGCACGTCGAACGGGTTGCGAAAACGATGGGGCTTGGTGCTTTCAAAGTAGTAGCTATCGCCAGCTTCGAGCACAAAAGTTTCAAGCCCGACCACCAACTCCAGACGCCCTTCCACCAGAATCCCGGTTTCCTCGCCGTCGTGAGTGAGCATTTCTTCGCCTGTGTCGGCGCCCGGCGGGTAGATTTCGTTGAGAAACGCAATCGCCCGGCTGGGGTGCGCGCGGCCTACCAGCTTCATGGTCACGGCGCCGTCCGAGATGTCGATCAGCTCATTGGCTTTATAGACGATCTGCGTCGGTATTTCCTGGAGGATCTCCTCGGAAAAGAACTCGACCATGGACATGGGGATACCGCCCAGCACCTTGCGCAAGGAGCTGATCGAGGGGCTGACGCTGTTTTTTTCGATCATCGAAATGGTGCTGTTGGTGACACCCGCACGCTTGGCGAGCTCACGCTGGGAAAGACCTTTGAGTTTACGGATGGATTGCAGTCGTTCGCCGACGTCCAATGCAGGAGCCTCCTAGGATTCAGGCTTTGTTGTAGTTGAGCGTTATCATGGCGACAGCGTTCAGTATTTACAACACTTGGGCCTAAATCCCGGGCAGCGGAGTTCGTATCGGGCGATCAAGCGCCGGAATAGAGCCTTGGCACGCGGCGCAGGTTGCAGAAAATCTGGTAGGGAATGGTTTCGGCGGCGGTCGCGACGTCGCTGGCGAGGATATTCTTGCCCCACAACTCCACCGTCGAGCCAAGGCCGGCCTGAGGCACGTCCGTCAGGTCGATGCACAGCATGTCCATGGAGACGCGACCCAGCAACTGGCTGCGCTGGCCCGCCACCAACACCGGTGTGCCGGTGGGTGCATGACGCGGATAACCATCGGCATACCCCATGGCAACCACACCGATGCGCATCGGCTTGGGCGTGATGAACTTGGCGCCGTAGCCCACCGGCTCCCCGGCCGGCAGTTCGCGAACGCAGATAACTTTGGACTCGAGGGTCATCACCGGCTGCAAACGAGCGGCGATGGCCTGGTCTTCACCAAACGGCGTGGCGCCGTACAACATGATACCCGGGCGTACCCAGTCGCTGGACACACCCGGCCAGCCCATCACCGCTGGCGAATTGCGCAGGCTCACCTCGGCCGACAAACCCTGGCGCGCAGCCTCAAACACTGCAACTTGTTCATCACTGCGCACGCAATCGAGCTCATCGGCACGGGCGAAGTGGCTCATCAACACGATCTTGGCGACTTTGCCGCTGGCCAGCAGGCGCTGGTAAGCCTCGTGATAGTCCTTGGGGTGCAGGCCCACGCGGTGCATACCCGAATCCAGCTTGAGCCAGACCGTCAGTGGCTTGCTCAAGCGGGCCTGCTCGATGGCCTCCAGTTGCCACAGCGAATGCACCACGCACCAGAAATCATGCTCGATGATCAGCGGCAATTCGTCGGCTTCGAAAAAGCCTTCCAGTAACAGCACCGGCGCGCGAATACCGGCGGCGCGCAGTTCCAGCGCTTCCTCGATGCACGCCACGGCAAACCCATCGGCCTCGGCTTCCAGCGCCTGGGCCACACGCACGGCGCCATGGCCGTAGGCATCGGCCTTGACCACGGCGAGGGCCTTGGCCCCCGTGACTTCACGGGCCAATTGGTAGTTGTGGCGCAGGGCTTGGAGATCGATCAGGGCACGGGCAGGACGCATGGCGGCAGGCTTCTAGGCGGCAGAGTGAAGAAAAACCGGCACCGACCGACAACGCCGGCACCGGGAGAGGGATCTTGATTTAAGGCAGCGCGGCCACAACGGACAGCTCTACCAGGATTTCCGGTTCGCACAGCTTGGCTTCAACCGTGGCACGGGCTGGAGCAACGCCCTTGGGCAGCCACTTGTCCCACACCGCGTTCATGCCGGCGAAATCGGCGTCGATGTCTTTCAGGTAGATCGTCACCGACAGTAACTTGGTCTTGTCGGTGCCGGCCAAATCCAGCAAACGTTCGATATTGGCCAGGGTTTCACGGGTCTGTTGTTCAATCCCGGCACTCATGTCGTCGCCGACTTGGCCTGCCAAATACACGGTGCCGCTGTGAACGACGATCTGGCTCATGCGCTCATTGGTGAGCTGGCGCTGGATTGACATGTTTTGCGGACTCCTGGTGGTTACCATAACGGGAAATATCGAGGCCTTCGGCGCTGATCTGCGGTGTTTTCTTCGCCATCAGGTCGGCCAACAAACGACCGGAGCCACAGGCCATGGTCCAGCCGAGGGTGCCGTGGCCAGTATTCAGGAACAGGTTCTTGAATGGGGTAGCACCGACAATCGGTGTGCCATCGGGTGTGGTCGGACGCAGGCCGGTCCAGAACGTGGCTTCAGTCAAATCGCCGCCCTGAGGATAAAGGTCGTTGACGATCATCTCCAGGGTTTCACGCCGACGCGGGTTGAGCGACAGGTCAAAACCGGCTATTTCAGCCATGCCGCCGACGCGGATGCGGTTGTCGAAACGGGTGATCGCGACCTTGTAGGTCTCGTCGAGAATGGTCGACGTCGGTGCCATCGCCGGGTTCGTGATCGGCACGGTCAGCGAGTAGCCCTTGAGTGGGTACACCGGTGCCTTGATCCCCAACGGTTTGAGCAGCTTCGGCGAGTAGCTGCCGAGAGCCAGCACGTAGCGGTCGGCGGTTTCCAGCTGGCCGTCGATCCACACGCCGTTGATACGGTCGCCTGCATAATCCAGACG
>NZ_JBOICG010000520.1:0-8648 GCF_050739995.1 Pseudomonas sp.
CCGCAGGCCTGTTGGCCCAGCGCGCGGTGAAAGAGCTGCGTGAAAACACCGGTGATGAGGCTTACCGCTTTATCGCGGTGCGCCTGCCGTACGAAACCCAGTTCGACGAAATCGATGCCACGGCCTCGGTGGACTTCATCGTGCCGGACGAGCGCCACACCGTGAACATCGGCCCGGCTGTGAAATCCCTGGCCAATGAAGTGGCAGCGTTTGAAGGCAAGCCAGCGGCATCCCGGGATTTCGTGCTGGGCAACACCAAGGCGCGTATGCGGATGGTGGCGCAGTACACCATCGCTGGCGCGGCCGGTGGCCTGGTGATCGGTACCGACCACGCGGCGGAAGCGGTGATGGGTTTTTTCACCAAGTTCGGTGACGGCGCGTGCGACCTGGCGCCGTTGAGCGGCCTGGTGAAAAACCAGGTGCGGGCGATTGCTCGGTACTTTGGTGCACCCGAATCACTGGTGGAGAAGGTGCCGACGGCGGACTTGGAAGACCTGTCACCGGGCAAGCCAGACGAAGCCTCACATGGCGTGACCTATGCCGAGATCGATGCGTTCCTGCACGGTGAACCGGTGCGTGAGGAGGCGTTCAAGATTATCTGCGATACGTACCGCAAGACTGAGCACAAGCGGGTCATGCCGTTCGCGCCATGAGGTGAACCAGATAGGTATGTGTTAACTGTTAGACCGCTTTCGCAGGCAAGCCAGCTCCCACAGTTGACCAAGTTTCAGCATGAGAATGCGGTCGAGTGTGGGAGATAGATGTGTTGACTGTTAGATCGCTTTCACAGGCGAGCCAGCTCCCACAGTTGACCGTGTTTCAGCATGAGGATGCGGTCGAGTGTGGGAGCTGGCTTGCCTGCGAAGAACGATGACTCGGTTCAACTGACTGCCCACAAAAAAAGCGCCTGAACAGGCGCTTTTTTTCGACCGGAGTCGGCTTACTTCAGGGTCACAGTGCCTTTCATCATCGAGATGTGGCCTGGGAACGAGCAGAAGAACGCGTAATCAGTCCCGGCGGCCAGCTTCGACACATCGAAGGTCACCGAGTCTTTCTCGCCAGCACCGATGATCTTGGTGTGGGCGATGATGCGGGTGTCGCCGTCTTTCAGGTAGTTCTTGTCGATACCGGCAGCCATGCCGTCGCTGGCGATGCCAGGCATGTCGGCAGCGGAGCTCAGCACCCAGTTATGGCCCATAACGTTTTTCGGCAAGCTGCCGGAATGAGTCAGCTCGACGGTGAATGTCTTGCAGCTCTTGTCGATTTCAATGGCCTTGGTGTTGAAGGACATTTGATCAGTGGAGTCGACGGTGACCTTGCACTCTGCAGCAAGCAACTGGCCGCTCGCCAGAGTCAGCAGGGAAACAGCAACGAGTTTGGCAAACATGTGAATCTCCAAGGCAGGGTTTAAAAAACGCGTATTGCGACAAGGGTGCCTCAAGCAGGCAGGAATTCTTATGATCTGAGTCAACAGATTGTATACAACTTTAGGCTATCAGACTGATCAACACAATCAACCAGCCAAAGTGCCGCACGTTACCTATGATCGGCCCTATCCCCACTGGAGTCCGAGCCATGCACCTCAACCAACTGTTCAACGGCCTGTTCGCCGCCTACGCCTGCGGTAAGTGAAGGCCAAGCGCGCTGCTAAGCTGCTACCATGGCGGCCCAAGGCAGCTGCGCGCCGCCCACCCTCACCTTCGACCCTAGAGGATCGCCCATGGCCAAACCTAATTACTCCTTCGCCAAACGTCAGAGAGACTTGGCCAAGGAGCAGAAGAAAGAGGAAAAACTGCAACGCAAGAAAGCCGCTGCAGAAGAAGAGGCCAATGGGCTGACCGCAGACGTCGATGCTGAAGAAACGAGCGACGAGACCGAAACACCAAAAGATCCGGCTGAATAATTTCCTTTGTGGTGAGCCGGCGCGCCCGGCTTACCACAATCCATCGTCACTCCAACGGCATCACCGTCCCCCGCACCGCCGGGTCATGGGTCCCGCCCCCCAGAATCCCCCCCCGCAACGGCGACACATCGGAGAAATCCCGGCCCCAGGCCAGGGTGATGTGCTCCAGTGCCGGCTGCACGTTATTCGTCGGATCAAAATCCACCCAACCTGACACCGGGCAATACACCGAGACCCACGCATGGGACGCATCGGCGCCGATCAGCCGTGGCTGGCCGGGCGGTGGCTGGGTGAGCAAATAGCCGCTGATGTAGCGTGCCGCCAGGCCCCGTGAGCGCAGGCAGGCAAGCATCAGGTGGGCGAAGTCCTGGCAAACGCCGCGACGGCGCTCCAGCACCTCCACCAGGGGCGTGGCGACCTGGGTGGCTTCGGCATCGAACGTGAACTCCCTGAAAATCTTCTCCATCAGCGCCTGTACGCCCAGCAACAATGGCTTGCCTGGGGGAAAACAGCTTTCGGAGAATTCGACGAAGGCCTTTTTCAGATGCACGTAAGGCGATTCAAAGCGATAGCGGCAGGCTTCGATCAACTCAGCCGACATCGGTTGGCTGCTATAAGTGAGACTGTCACGGGTCTGGTCCCAGGCCGGCGACTGCTGAAAGTCCAGGGCCGGCCGCGCCAGCACTTCCACGGTCAGCCCGGCATTCACCAGCAGTTCATCATGGGGCCGCTCAAAAGCCAGGCGAGTAATCGGGTTGCCGAACACGTCCAGCTCATCACGTCGCGCAGACGGTTGCGGACTGATGTCCAGTTGCTGCGAGCTACAGCGCTGCCAGGCACACGGCCGTGGCCACAGGTGCGCCAATTGCTGGGCCAGGGACACCGGGCTGTCGTAGTGGTAATGGGTATCGTGGAAAATCTGGTAGCGCGCACTCATCACAGCGACACCGTTTGTTGGCTGACATCATCCACATGGGCAAAGTGACGCAACGCCAGTCGATCCGACACTTGCCCACTCTCATCGGCCACCGCTTGCAGCAGGTCGGCCAAGCCGCCCAGCGCGGCGCGTACGCTCGGCTCGCCAAACAGCGGATTCTCCAGACAACCCAGGTCGAAGTGCGCCAGGCGCTCCACCAATGGCCCCAGGCCGGTTTCCCGAGGCACACCAAAGTCATCGTTGAGACGGCGCAGGGTGCGGCTCACCAGTTTTAACTGGAACAGCACCGCATGGGGGTTCTGTTCATCCAGCAACAACAGGTCGAGCACCGGGATCAATTGGGGCACCGCCAGGTAGCGCGAGCGATAGGTGATGCTACTGTTGCCCAGTTCCAGCAACCACTCCAACCCCGCCTGATCGAACACCGCCACGCCACGCAGAAATGCCGCGAGGCTGCTGCTGAGAAACTGCAGGCGTTCGATACGCCGGCCCATCATCAAAAAGCGCCAGCCTTCGTCTCGGGTCATATCATCCAGGGCAAACCCGGACAGCGCCGCCAGCGACATCACCAGACGGTTGAGGAAGTCCAGCAATTCGCCGAAGTCCGGGGTTTCGCTTTCCAGTTCCATGGCTTCGCGTTGCAGCTCCACCAAGGCCTGCCAGTTCTCCCGGGACAGCTTGCCGCGCACCTGGGACGCCGCCCATTGCAAGCGCTGCAAATTGGCACGCAGGCTCGACGCCCAGTCATCACCGAGCAAGGCCGCCAACAGGCGCTCAGGCAACTCGCCCTCCTCCGGCAGCAGGTGCAGGGTTTCACCGAGCTCAACCGCCGCCTGCAACGCGAGTGGATCGTCACCGTCGACATAACGCGCCAGCACGATGCGCAGCCAGCGTGCGCTGTCATCGCAGCGCTCGCAGTAGCGGCCAAACCAGAACAGGTTCTCCACCACCCGTGATGGCAGATAAGGGTCACGGCGCACCAGGTCATGCACACCAATCGCCCGCTGCGCACGCCAATGCTCGCCACCGGCAGCGCGTTCACCGAGCACCCAGGTGTCTTTGCTGGCGCCACCGCGTTGCATCGACACCACTTCGGCATCTGCCTCGGCCGCCACGCGAGTCAGGCCACCGGGCAGCACCCGATAACCTTCATCGCTCGCCACGGCGTACACCCGCATGCCAATGGCGCGGTGTTGCAAATGATCATCCTCGGTATGCCATACCGGCGCCTGGGACAGTTGCGCCAGCTCCTGGGCGACATACGCGTAGGGTCGCGCACGCATACGTTCGGCCAGGGCCTGGCGTTGCGGGTCGTTCAAGTCGCGCCCGAATACCGGGGGGAAGCTCTGCGAAGGAAACGCGGGTTTGATCAGCAGCTCCGGCAGTTTCTCCAAGGCTTCGGCCAGCACCGGTGCTTCACCGCACCACCAGGTAGCGATGGACGGCAGGATCAGTTCCTCGCCAAACAAAAACTGGTTGATCTTCGGTAGAAAGCCCAGCAACCCCGGGGACTCCAACACGCCACTGCCAAGGGCATTGGCCACCAGCACGTTGCCTTGGCGTACGGCATCGAGCAGCCCGGGCACGCCGAGGGCAGAGTCGGTGCGTAGTTCCAGCGGGTCACAGAAGTCGTCGTCCAGACGGCGCATGATCGCGTGCACCCGACGCAGGCCACTGAGGGTTTTAAGAAACACCGTGCTGTCGCGCACCGTCAGATCGCCGCCCTCCACCAACGGGTAGCCGAGTTGGCGCGCGAGGTAGAGGTGTTCGAAATAGCTTTCGTTGAAACGCCCCGGTGTCAGCAATACGATCAGCGGCGGCTGGTCATCGCCGGGCGCTTGACGGGCCAAGGTTTCCTGCAAGGTGCGGAAGAAACCAGTGAGGTGCTGCACTTGCAGATCACGATACAGATCCGGGAAAGCACGGGACACAATGGTGCGGTTTTCCAGCGCATAACCCGCACCCGATGGCGCCTGGGTCCGGTCGGCGGTGACCCACCAACGACCATCCGGTGTGCGTGCCAGGTCCACGGCGTACAGATGCAGGAAAGCATCCTCCGGCGGCTGGATGCCCTGGCAGGGCCACAGGAAATTGTTATGCCCGAATACCAGTTCAGCCGGCAGCAAGCCTTCCTTGATCAGGCGTTGCGGGCCGTAGAGATCGGCCAGCACAGCATTGAGCAAGCGCGCACGCTGGGCGATCCCCGCCGAAAGCTGCTGCCACTCATCGGCAGCCAACACATGGGGCAGCAGGTCCAACTCCCAGGGGCGGTCGGCGCCCTTGGGGTCGGCATAGACGTTGTAGGTCACGCCGTTTTCCTGGATCTGCCGGGTCAACAGCGCCTGGCGCTGAGCCAGTTGCGCGGGCGTACTGCGCTGCAAGTGCTCAAGCAAGCGCTGCCAATGGGCACGCACCGCGCCGCTGTCGTCCAGCAGTTCATGATAAGTACCCGCGGTCAGCGGGTAACGGTCGAGCAAGTCGGACATGGAACGCTCGGCAGGGGCAAGGGGGCTCAGATTAACTCAAATTTACTGCAATCTAATGTGGGAGGGGCTTGCTCCCGATTACGGTGGGTCAGTTACACATTTGTTGATTGGCACACCGCCATCGGGGGCAAGCCCCCTCCCACATTTGAATCGCGCTTAATTGGGGAAACGTCGGAGATCTAGGGTCATGGGCAATTCATCGTTGATGACTATCGTCGGCACTGGGAGCTTTCCAGGGCTGTGCCCCAACCGGAAAAACCGCGCCATGCGCCGGCTCTCGGCCTCATTGGCATTCACCGGCAAGCTGTCGTAATTGCGCCCACCTGGATGGGCCACGTGATACTGGCAACCGCCGAGGGAGCGTTGCATCCAAGTATCGAGCAGGTCGAACACCAACGGCGCATGCACCGGGATCGTCGGCTGCAGACAGTTGGCCGGTTGCCAGGCGCGGTAACGCACGCCGGCAACAAATTCGCCCACCCGTCCGGTGGCTTGCAACGGCACCGGAACACCGTTGCAGGTCAGCAGATAGCGTTGCGGCGGCAGCCCGGTGAGCTTCACTTGCAGACGCTCCAAGGACGAATCCACATAACGCACCGTACCGCCTGCCGCGCCCTCTTCGCCCAGTACGTGCCAGGGCTCCAGGGCCTGGCGCAATTCCAGTTCGATCCCGCTGACGGCATAGTCGCCGACCTTGGGAAAACGGAACTCCAAGTGCGCGGCAAACCATTCGGCACGCAGCGGATAACCGGCGGCATTCAGCTCGACGATCACATCGGCAAAATCCTGCTCGATAAAGTGTGGCAACAAAAAGCGGTCATGCAGCTCGGTCCCCCAACGCGCCAGTTTCGGTGGCGCATAAGGTTCACGCCAGAATCGCGCGACCAGGGCACGCAACAGCAATTGTTGGGTGAGGCTCATGCGCGCATGGGGCGGCATTTCAAAGGCACGCAATTCCAACAAGCCCAATCGACCGGTGGCACCGTCGGGAGAGTAGAGTTTGTCGATACAGAACTCTGCGCGGTGGGTGTTGCCCGTCACGTCGATCAGCAGGTTGCGCAGCAAGCGGTCGACCAACCACGGTGGGCATTCTTCACCCGGTTCGGGCATTTGGGCGAAGGCGATTTCCAGTTCGTACAGGGCGTCATTACGCGCTTCGTCCACCCTGGGGGCCTGGGACGTCGGGCCGATAAACAGGCCGGAAAACAGGTACGACAGAGAGGGATGGTTGTGCCAGTAGCTGATCAGACTGCGCAGCAGATCAGGCCGGCGTAGAAACGGCGAATCCTTGGGCGTGGCGCCGCCCAGCACAAAGTGGTTACCACCACCGGTGCCGGTGTGACGCCCGTCGATCATGAATTTTTCAGTGGTCAGGCGGGTTTGCCGCGCTTCTTCGTAGAGGAATTCGGTGCGTTCCACCAATTCATCCCAAGTGGCGGATGGCTGCACATTCACTTCGATCACACCCGGGTCTGGCGTGACACGGAAGTTGCTCAACCGCGTATCGGCCGGCGGCTCGTAGCCTTCCAGCAGCACCGGGCAGTGCAATTCTTCGGCGGTGGCTTCGATGGCGGCCACCAGTTCCAGATAATCCTCGACGCGCTCCAGCGGCGGCATGAACAGGTACAGCCGCCCTTCCCGCGCCTCGGCGCACAGCGCGGTGCGGGTGAGCCAGTCAGCGGATTGATCGACCTTCGGCACACGCTCATCGACGGGCGCGGCATCGTCATGGCTTTGCAGTTGCGCCGTGGTCGGCAACTCAGGTTGATCCTGGTTCGGGTCGGTGGGATGCACAAAGGGATACTCCGCCGCCGTCACCCACGGCTGTGACGCCAACGGCAGGCGATAACCCAACGGCGAGTCGCCAGGCACCAACCGACAGTGGTTATCGCGCAAGTACCAACGCCCGCTTTGCCAACGATCATTGGCCGCCGTACGCGCCAGCGGCAGCACTTGGCCGATGACTTTATCCAGGCCCTGGCTGAACACTTTGCGCAGGCGCTCACGCTCCAGCTCGTCGCCCAGGCGCGGGTCTTGGGCGGTAACGTTTTGCGGCAGCGCACCTTCGCGCCACAGATAGTAGAAGTTGTCTTCGAAGGCGGGAAACACAAAGCGCGGCGGCAGTTTCAGGCGTTCGGCGATGCTGGCCAGAAACCGCCCGGCGAGCACGCCATCAGCGCCGTAATCCTGTTGCTCATCGGCGATCAGCGCACTGTTATGCCAGATCGGCACCCCATCGCGGCGCCAGTAGCAGTTGAGCGACCAACGCGGCAATTGTTCACCGGGATACCACTTGCCCTGACCGAAGTGCACCAGGCCCTTGGGCGCGTAGTGCTTGCGCATGCGCTGAAACAGTTCGGCAGACAGACGTCGCTTCTCCGGCCCCAGCGCAGCGGTGTTCCATTCGGCACCGTCGGGGTCGTCGATGGAGACGAAGGTCGGTTCGCCACCCATGGTCAGGCGTACGTCATCCTTGAGCAGGTCGCCGTCGATCTGCCGGCCAAGGGCCTGGATCGCCAGCCATTGTTCCTCGGTGTAGGGCTTGGTGACGCGCGGCGCCTCCCAGATGCGCTCTACCGACATTTCGTGGGTGAACTCGCACTCACAGGGTTCGACCAACCCACTGATGGGCGCGGCGGACGATGGATCGGGACTACAAGCCAACGGGATATGGCCCTCGCCGGCAAATAACCCGGAAGTGGCATCCAGGCCGATCCAGCCCGCGCCGGGCAAATACACCTCGCACCAGGCGTGCAGGTCGGTGAAATCCACCTCGGTGCCAGACGGGCCGTCGAGGGCTTTGACGTCGGCGGTCAATTGGATCAGATAACCGGAGACAAACCGCGCCGCCAACCCGAGGTTGCGCAGCAACTGCACCAACAGCCAGGCCGAATCGCGGCACGAGCCGGAGGCGTTTTCCAGGGTAAATTCCGGGGTTTGTACGCCAGGCTCCATGCGGATCAGGTAAGCGATATCGGCAGCCAGGCGCTGGTTGAGGCCCACCAGAAAGTCCACCGCCGGCAGCGGCGTACGGTCGATACCCGCCAGGTAGGCAGCAACCCTGGGCGTCAGCGGCAGGGTTTCCAGGTACGGTGCCAGCTCCCGCTGCTCATCGGCAGCGTAGCGCAAGGGGATTTTTTCGGCATAAGGCTCAAGGAAAAAGTCGAACGGGTTGAACACCGCCATCTCGGCGACCAGATCGACTTCGATGCGCAGCTCATCGGTTTTTTCCGGGAACACCAAACGCGCCAGGTAATTGCCCTGGGGGTCTTGCTGCCAATTGATGAAATGCTGCTCGGGCTGCACTTTCAGCGCGTAAGAC
>NZ_JBOICG010000521.1:0-2173 GCF_050739995.1 Pseudomonas sp.
GATATAGCCCGAGGCATCCGCGGTCCCATCCCAATAATGCGTGAAGGTTCCCACCACATTGGGGTCTGGATTCCGATCGGGATATCGTCCGTAACCCTGGAACCTCATCGTAATCAAATCCCCGTGAAGGATGTTCGCATTGGGTTCGATCAGCACCTCGACCCAGAACCAAATAGGCGGCTGAGTACTGCAGGTCATGAAGCTGCTAGGGTGAGACTCCGACTGGGGAAAGCGAGGTTGTGGATAGAGGACCGGAGGAAGGTTGGTTTGCAGGCCAACTTGTGCCAACAGTGAAAACGACGAATTCACGTTACCTGCGCGATCCATCAAACGATAAAAACAAAAAAGCCAAAGCGCCCCCGGATAGCTGCGGAACACATCCCGGGGCACGTCAACGAAAATAAGCCCGGTATCACTGACAAGAGGGGGTGAAGTCAGCGTGGGCATGCCCGTTGGCAGCGCATTCTTATCAGAAAAATACATCAGCACTTGGTCACCGGCCTTGCGCCCCAAATAACCCGACGGAATTTCCATGGGTACCAGGGGATTGGCGTCCAGGTAAGGCTGGGTGATCGGGTCAACAGGGAAAATAGCCGGTAGTAACAGCTGGTTTCCACCGGGGGCGTCACGGTCGATTTCGATCCTCACCGACGTGGAGGTATCAAAGCTTGGACTATCGGGCCTGGTGTTATGAAGCCGAAAACTGACATCAACCACAGCGCTGCTCAATAGAAACTCTTTGGGTATCGTCAAGTCATCCAAAGGAAAATCAGCATCCGTCAGCGGGCCGCGCAGCTCAATGGGTGGTGTATCAACCGAATTGGCTCCCAGGACATGCCACTCGAAAATAATGAACTGGCTTCTACCGGCAACGGGTAGGACCGCCCAAGGCGTTTCAATAGAAACCCGTAGGTCGGTGAAATTGAATCGAGCAGGGAGCAACCCATCTGGCAATACGTCGAGTACGCTTGGCGCATCAAGCACCAGAGTGCCCACTGGGCCCGAAGGTCCATTCGGGCTAGGCTGACCCGTGTTGGTGGTGCTCATAAAAACCTCCCGAAGTTCAACTCCGCTCAGCCAGATTCACACTGCGTATATGGCTTGATGGGATTAATTGAACACCTCCCGCCTACCTGCGGATACTGTCATAACTAACAGGTGTACCTCCCGCTCGTCGGATTCGCGGGCCTGATCGCGTGCTCGCCAAAAAGATTATTTCCTTGACGAAGTGTGTTGAGTGTTGTTTTCTGAAACCGGTTTCAGTACCCGCTCAACTCTAATAAGAAAGGCTCGACCGTGACTCCATTTTCCGCCGCTCAACGCAGCCGTGTGACCATGCTCGACGTAGCCGAGCGCGCCGGCGTGTCCAAGGCCAGCGTGTCACGCTTTATCGGCGATGACCGCGCCCTGCTCTCCGATGCCATTGCCCAGCGCATCGAACAAGCCATCGAACAACTCGGCTACCGACCCAACCAGATGGCCCGCGGCCTCAAACGTGGCCGCACGCGCCTGATCGGCATGCTGGTGGCGGATATCCGCAACCCCTATTCCATTGCCGTGATGCACGGTGTCGAAACGGCCTGCCGCCAGCACGGCTACAGCCTGGTGGTGTGCAATACCGACCGCGATGATGAACAAGAGCGCCAGCATCTGGCGGCATTGCGCTCGTACAACATCGAAGGGTTGATCGTGAACACCCTCGGCCATCACCTCGACCAGTTGCTGGAACTGCAACGGGAAATGCCCCTGGTACTGGTGGACCGCAAGGTCGAACCGCTGCACAGCGACCTGGTAGGGTTGGATAACCCGGCGGCGGTGCGCATGGCCATGGATCACCTGGAACAACAGGGTTATCGCGATGTGATGCTGGTGAGCGAAGCCACCGATGGCACCAGTTCGCGACTGGAACGTGTGGCGAGTTTCGAGGCCGAGATTGCCAGCCGTCCTGGGTTCACCGGCGCCGTGCTGGAGCTGGATGACGCGCTGCAACACCACCTGCAGACCTTTCTCGCAAAACCTGGCCCCAAGGCGCTGTTCTGCGCCAACGGTGTTGCCGCGCTGGCCTGTACCCGCGCACTCAAGCAGCTGGGCTGCAACCTATTCGAGGACGTAGGGCTGATCGCCCTGGATGACCTGGATTGGTACCCGCTGGTGGGCACGGGCATCACCGCAC
>NZ_JBOICG010000522.1:0-2147 GCF_050739995.1 Pseudomonas sp.
ACTTCAGACAGGTCAGTGACCAGATCCTGCACTTTATGGGTCAGGTACTGCGCCATATAAAGGATCAGCTCAGAGGCGGTTTTCGGCCCGTTGCCCTCAGCCAACTGCACCAACAACTCGTCGGTGGCACGCAACGGACGCAGACGCAGGGAGATGGCCCGGTTGGCCGCCGCAAAAATACGCACCGAAACCATATCTTCCGGCTCGGCACCTGGATTGAGGTTGACCCCGCGCAAGAACAGCAGCAATTCGGCGGTCGGCAACGGCAACAGGCGCGGGCGGGTATTTTCCTCCAGCAGCAGGTCACAGGCGAATTCGCTCAAGCCACTGGATTTGCGCAACCAGGTCTGGGTCTGGGGATGACTGCGATCCCAATGCAGCCACAGGCTCTCCTGGGGCTGCAGTTGCAAGTCGTCGAGCTCAGTCCGGGCAATCCAACGCGCACCGCCTTTACCGTCCAGCACCAGGGCATGCACCAACCCCCATTGCGCGTTTTCTTCCTCGAACATCCTCACCCCTATGGCTACTGCGGTTTATTCAGGCATTTTCAGCGGGCTGGGCGACACGATCACACCGTTGTTATCGGCGTAGATGTACTCACCCGGGCGGAATGTCACGCCGGCAAAGGTCACCACCACGTTCAGGTCACCGATGCCACGCTTGTCGGTCTTCATTGGATGGGTCGCCAGTGCCTGCACACCCAGGTCGGTCTGGGCAATGACGTCGACATCACGGATGCAACCGTAGATCACCAACCCTTCCCAACCGTTTTTCGCGGCTTTCTCGGCGATCATGTCGCCCAGCAATGCACGGCGCAGCGAGCCACCGCCATCGACCACCAGCACCTTGCCGGCGCCGGGTTGGTCCGCCTGTTCCTTGACCAGGGAGTTGTCTTCGAAGCATTTGATGGTGACGATTTCGCCACCAAAGGAGTCTCGCCCGCCGAAGTTGCTGAACATCGGCTCAACCACCTGCACCAGCTCCGGATAGGCGTCACACAGGTCGGGGGTCACGTAATGGTTCATCGAGAAACTCCTGTCGTCAAAGAAGAAGAGGTCGAACATCCCACGGTGTACATCAGAAAAACGCGTCGCGACGGGCATTCTTTACAGACTGTCCCGCTGGCGGCGGCCATGATCAGACTCGCTTGACCGCAACGCAATACCCGCTGCGCGACTGAATATGACCAGAAGCGTTTAATGCGTCATATCTTAGCCGCAACCACTCACAAGTGAAACGCCCTTGGTAGAGCGCTTCGTCAAACCGCTGCGGCCACTTCGGACTGTGTGCCGGATAAAGGTGTCAGCGGGTCTTTCAACCAGCGCGCCACCAATGGCCAGACCTCAGCCTGTGCGGCCTTGCTGACCAGCATCTCCACGTGCCCGAAATCGCTGGCAAACCCTTGCTGACGCCCCAGGCACAGGTACTGGCGATGCTCGGAGCCGACTTGCTCGAACAGCTTGCGACACGCCCAGTCCGGGTCCTGTTGATCACCCGCGGCACTCACCGCCAGCAGCGGTACATCGACCTCGGCCAAGCCTTTCCACCAGTCACGTTCGGCATCACCAAAGCGGCCAAGCAGGCCGTGCCAGCGCATGCTTTCGATCATGACCCCTACAGGTTCGTCTTCCGGCCCGCGCTTGAGCCTTGGGCCGGACAACTGGCCGAAGCGCTTCAAAATAAAACGACCACCCCACTCCACCACCGGGATTTTCAACGGCCAATACGTGCGACTGACCTGACAACCAAACAACGCCACCGAAGCGGCCGCAGGCGCCCCCAGGTGCTGGCCGCCAAGGGCCGCCGCCAACGTCGTGCCTCCCAAGGAATGCCCGATCCAGTGGGGGATCTGCCCACTTTGCTCACGCACGAACGCACCAATGGCCGGCACGTCATAGCGCGCGTAATCGGCAACCCGATTCTTGGCGTAGCCGTGGTTGCGCTTGGACAGACCATGGCCGCGCATTTCCGGAATCCACACATCAAATCCCTGGCGCGCCAAATAGGCACCCAGGCCAATACCTTTGGGTGAGTACCAGAAGCGCCGATTGGAAAAACTGCCGTGCAACAAAATAATCGGTGTGCCCTGGTTTTCCGGGACATCGACCAACCCCAAACGGGTCACGGCCAGCTCGACGGTGCCGTCT
>NZ_JBOICG010000523.1:0-3361 GCF_050739995.1 Pseudomonas sp.
TGTGCTTGCGGTGGGACTTGATGGTGTCTTCAGAGACATCCAGGCGCTCGGCCAACGAGCGGGTGGAGTGCCCACGCAGGATCAATTGGGCGATGCGGCATTCTCGCTCGGTCAAAATCGACGAACCAAAGTTGTTGAGTGCCGAGTGAATGCGCTGCTCCAGCACGTTTTCGAAGCGCGCACCGTGGCCATCCAAACCGACAAAATGCTTGTCCAGCGCCGCCAGCACCCACGGCGCGATGCGCTTGAATTGCTCGGTGATCGTGGTATCGAGCTTCTGCGTAAACGCCAGCGACACGGCCAGGCTTGACCCGTTGCCCGACTGCAGGATGTAGTTCAGCTCATCTTCCAGGTGTGAGTGGCGGTAAAACGACTGGAAGTATTCGCTGAGCTCGAAGTGATCGGGCGCGACGTCCGCCAGGTCGTAACAACCTGAACTGACGCCTTCGACGCTGGCCCCGTAAAACGGATCGAGCACATAAAAGCCGGACAGGTATTGGCGCACATTGCCTTGTGGCAACCACGGTCCCTCCACCTCGAACAACGCGCTGGGCATGCCGCCACGGGGATAGAAATACAACGTGGTGGCCTGGATCGGCTGGATGTAACCGAGAGCCTCGAACAAGGTGGCGGCGAACCCCGATTGCCCGATGCTCATTGTCACCCTGGCCATCTGGTCGAACCATTGCGCAGAAGAAAGCCGGTCGTTTTCCACTTCAAAGACTCGCTCAAAGAACTGCAAGGATGGTCACACAGCTATCCCGTCACCGGAATCACCCGATAGGGTGAGGTTGCATCCGATATTTATGCTCACTTCCCAGCTTAATAATATTTTATTAAAAACCGCCCTCCCCCTAGCCTTGAAGTCATGCCCAAGCTGAATCCAACTGCATTACGCAAGGACAGACACATGACTGAAGCAATAACAAAAATAGACACGCTGGTAGTGGGAGCGGGTCAAGCTGGGGTCGCCATGAGCGAGCACCTGAGCAAGCAAGGCGTGCCGCATCTGGTGCTGGAGCGCAGCCGTATCGCCGAGCGCTGGCGCACTGGGCGTTGGGACTCGTTGGTCGCCAACGGTCCGGCCTGGCATGACCGTTTTCCTGGGCTGGAATTTGATGACGTCGCCGCCGACGGTTTCGCGCCTAAAGAACGCGTTGCCGCCTACTTCGAAGCCTATGCACGCAAGTTCAATGCACCGATACGCACTGGCGTCGATGTGCTCTCTGTGGTGCGCAATGTGGGCCGCCCCGGCTTCACCGTGCACACCAGCGAAGGGGTGATCGAAGCCAACCGTGTGGTCGCAGCCACCGGGCCGTTCCAGAAGCCGGTGATTCCGGCCATTGCCCCTAAAGACAGCGCCCTGCACCAGATCCACTCCGCCGACTACCGCAACCCCGCGCAACTGCCGGCAGGCGCTGTGCTGGTGGTGGGTGCCGGTTCGTCCGGCGTACAGATCGCCGATGAATTGCAACGCGCCGGGCGCCAGGTGTACCTGTCGGTCGGCGCCCACGACCGCCCGCCCCGCGCCTATCGCAACCGCGATTTCTGCTGGTGGCTGGGGGTACTGGGCGAGTGGGATCAAGCGGCGATGAAGCCCGGTCGTGAGCACGTGACCATTGCCGTGAGTGGCGCCCACGGCGGCAAGACCATCGACTTCCGCGAGCTCGCCCAGCAAGGCATGACCCTGGTTGGCTTGACCCAGTCCTTCAACGGCAGCACCGCAAGCTTCCAAGCCAACCTGGTGGACAACCTGGCACGCGGTGACGAGAACTACCTGGCCCTGCTGGATGCGGCCGACGCCTACATCGAACGCAACGGCCTCGACCTGCCCGTGGAGCCCGAAGCGCGCCGTGTGTTCCCCGACGCCGAGTGCATCAAGCAGCCGATCCTGGAACTGGACCTGGCCAAGGCCGGCATCACCTCGATCATCTGGGCCACCGGGTTTGCCGTGGATTACAGCTGGTTGAAAGTCGACGCCTTCGACGCCGCCGGCAAGCCGCAGCACCAGCGCGGTGTGGCCAGCGAATCGGGTATCTATTTCCTCGGCTTGCCGTGGCAATCGCGCCGGGGCTCGTCGTTTATCTGGGGGGTGTGGCACGACGCCAAATACGTGGCCGACCACATCGCGATCCAACGCCAATACCTTGAATACCGCGAAGCCGCCCCGGTGGCTCGCCAGTCCCCTGTCAGCGCCTGATCACTTTTTTGCCGGAGTCTTTTTGATGCCTACTCACACTCGCATCCGTATGTTCAACACCAAGGAAACCTACCCCAACCAGAGCCTGGACAACGACCTGTGCCAGGCCGTACGTGCCGGCAACACCGTGTATGTACGCGGCCAGGTGGGCACTGATTTCGAGGGCAACCTGATCGGCCTCGGCGACCCGCGTGCCCAGACAGAGCAGGCCATGAAAAACGTCAAGCAACTGCTGGAAGAAGCGGGTAGCGACCTCAGTCATATCGTCAAGACCACCACTTACCTGATCGACCCACGCTACCGCGAGCCGGTGTATCAGGAAGTCGGCAAGTGGCTCAAGGGTGTGTTCCCGATTTCCACCGGGCTGGTGGTCTCGGCATTGGGCCAGCCGCAATGGCTGATGGAAATTGATGTGATCGCCGTCATTCCCGAGTAAGGAGCTGCACATGACCTTTTCAATCGTCGCCCGTTGCGCCGAAACCGGCCAACTGGGTATCGCCATCAGCTCATCGAGCATCGCCGTGGGCGCCCGTTGCCCGTGGCTGCGGCCCGGTGTAGGAGCGGTGTCGACCCAGAACATCACCCTGCCGGCCCTCGGCCCGGACGTACTCGACCTGCTGGAACAAGGCCTGGCGCCTGCCGAGGCGGTCGACAAGGCCCTAACGAGCAACGGCTACAGCCAGTACCGGCAACTGACGGCGATTGATCACCTGGGGCGCTGCGTGCACTTCAGCGGCAGCGAAACCTTGGGCACCCACAACGCAGTGTCGGGCGAACAGTGCGTGGCGGCGGGCAATATGCTTGCCGACCGCCGCGTGATCGAGGCAATGGTCAAAGCGTTTGAGCACGGCGAAGGCCAACTGGCAGACCGCCTTCTGGCCGCGATGCACGCCGCCATCGCCGCAGGTGGCGAAGCCGGCCCGGTGCATTCCGCCGCGTTGGTGGTGGTAGGTGAACTGACCTGGCCCATCATCAACCTGCGGGTGGATTGGGCCGATGAAAACCCTATCGGTGAATTACAAAAACTCTGGGACGCCTACCGGCCGCAAGTGCAGGACTACATCGATCGAGCCCTCGCTCCCGACCGCTCCCCTGGCTACGGCGTGGCTGGAGACGACCGATGAACAGCAGCCGCGCCTTGCTGCAGACGCTGGTGGGGTT
>NZ_JBOICG010000524.1:0-1563 GCF_050739995.1 Pseudomonas sp.
CCTGAGAACGGCCCGACTCATCAATGGGATATTAGCCTGCACACTATCGCCTCTTAGCTCCATGGTAGTGGCAGGCGAACAATGATCTCACTGCGTATTCTGGTTTTAGAACAACAGGCTGTTCAGCGTAGTGCGGTGGTCTCGGCTTTACAGCAACTGGGAGTTGCTGAAGTCTTGCAGGCCAGCAGTGGCGAGCAGGCCTTGGCCTTGATGCAACGACAGGGCGGGATCGATATCGCCCTGTGTGATCTGGCGCATCATGGAATGGATTGCCTTGATTTTTTGAATTATGCAGGCCAGCTGTCAATTATCCAGGCGGTCATTCTTTATTGTGACTTCCAACCGCAGCTGCAGCGGGCGATTGAGCAAATGGTCTCGTTTTCGGGCCTTGAGCTGTTGGGTACCTTGAGTACACCCATAGAGGTAAAGGCGTTGCACACGCTCTTGCAGCGCTACCAGCGCCGCGCCCCGGCCACGACGGCTTATCCGCTGGTGACGAGCACGCTGCCCGATGAGCAAGACCTTCGTCGCGGGCTTGCCCTGGGTGAGTTTCGTGCGTTTTTTCAGCCCAAATTCTTGTTGGCAAGCGGTCAAGTCGACGGGGCGGAAGTCTTGGCGCGATGGCAGCACCCTTCAAAGGGCTTGCTGCTCCCCAAGGATTTTTTGGCGGCGGTGCTGGCGTACGATTTGATCGATGAGATGTTCAAGCAACTGCTCGTGCAGGGCCTGAGCCTGTTGGGCATGTTGCGTCGAGAGGGGCATTCGCTGGAACTGTCGTTTAACCTGCATGCCTCGCAATTGCTGGAAGCAGGGCTGATCGACCATATTCGTCGCGCATTGGGTCAGTATCAACTATCAGGTACGGACCTGACGTTTGAGCTGGCAGAGAACGAGTTGTTGGAGATCGGACCAAAAATCCAGGAAAGTTTGTTGCGGTTGCGGGTCATGGGTTGCGGCTTGTCGATCGATGACTTTGGCGTGGGATTTTCCTCGCTCAAACAACTCTGCCATTTGCCCTTCACGGAGATCAAACTCGACGGTGAGTTTGTTCGAAAGATTCAAGAGCCTGGCAGCCAAGCCGTTATCACCAGCACCATCGCGTTGGCCCGCTCATTAAACATGGCGCTGGTGATTGAAGGGGTCAGTGATCAGAAAGAATGCCAGGCGCTGATCAGGATGGGATGCGAACAGGGGCAAGGTTTTTACTGTGCGCAGCCGATGTCGTCGCATGAACTGCTGTCGTGGCTCCAGGCGCCTTTCATGGCGGGCCAGAAAGATGACTAATGATCTTTAGTCCCAAGTAAATCAGTACCCGCGCAGTCTTGCACAAGCTCATATATGCTAACCACCGTAGATCGGTGCCAAGCGTTTTTGAGTGTAGGGCTGCACTCTTTTCGACTCAGCGTCATCACTCCTATTACCCGAGGTTAACCATGCTTAAAGCCGTGATTGCGGATGATCACTCCTTCATTCTCTCGACTGTCAGAATGATCTTGAAGCAGGAACACTATGAAGTGGTGGCAGAAGCAAAAGATGGCGCTACAGCAGTACAGTTGACGCGTG
>NZ_JBOICG010000525.1:0-5200 GCF_050739995.1 Pseudomonas sp.
GTGTGGGGGTGGATTGATCGGTTGGTGGTCAACCTGCTGGACCGCCGCGGATAAGCCAGAATACCCCAATCAAATGTGGGAGCGGGCTTGCTCGCGAAAGCGGTGTTAAGCCTTGCGCACCCGCAGGCAACGCCACAAAGCCCCAACCATCAACACGCTGACCACCGCCCAACCCCAAGCCTGCTGATTCAACAGACCCTCGCGGTACAACTGCGGCGCAACGCCGGCGCCGATGATGAACGCGAGCAAGGCAATCTCCCTGCGCGGCCCGGTCACCGGGCGTACCAGATACACCAGCGCCGGCAACACCAGTGCCGCGCTCGGGAAACTGCGATAACGTGGGTCGAACACCAGCGCCAGCATCATCACCGCCCCCGCAAACCCGGCGATTGCCATCAGCCAGCCCGCACGCTGCTCCAGCCAATTGAACGCCCGCTCGCGCCAACCTTCCCGGGCACTGAGGGCCAGGGCGGCGTGAGCCAGTACCAGCAGGTTCAGTATCACCAGCAAGCCTGCCCATACCCACTCATCATTGAAGCGCGCGGTGACGCGGGTCAGTTCCGCCCAAGTGCCGATGGAGCAGGCCGCGACCGCACCGAGCAATGGCAGCATGAGCGCAGAGCGAGTGCTGCGAACGCGGCCACCCAGCACCAGGGTGCTCAACAGAATGACGCCGCCCACGCCCAACCACAGCGGCCAGTACGGCACATTGGTGACGGGGCCGGCGAGGATGCCTTTGTCCTGGCGATCGGCATCGAACAAGCCCCAGTAACCACCGACCGCGCCTTCACTGGCACGCTTCCATGGTTGGTCAAAGGCTTCGATCAGGTTGTAGCGCCAGCCATTGGCTTCAGCCATGGCCACAAAACCACGCATGAACTTTGCCTCGTTGACCCGACTCGGCACCGCTGTCTCGCGCTGGCGGCCTTCGCTGGGCCAGCCGGTCTCGCCGATCAGTACATCCTTGGGCGCGAACTTGTTGCCGAAGGTCTGGCGGACATCGCCAACATGCTTGAGGGCCTGGTCGATGCCGGAGGGATCATCTTCCCAGTAAGGCAACAGGTGGATGGTCAGGAAGTCCACCGCTGGGGCAATTTCCGGGTGTTGCAGCCAGAACTCCCAGACGTCGGCATAGGTGACCGGCTGTTTGATCTGGCTCTTGACTGTATGGATCAGCGTCACCAGCTGCTTGGCGGTGACTTCCTTGCGCAACAGGGCTTCGTTGCCAACGATCACCGAGGTGACGACATCGGGGTTGGCGTTGGCCGCAGCGATCAGTTCGGCGACTTCTTTTTCAGTGGCAACCGGGTCACTGCTGACCCAGGCGCCCGCCATCAACTTCAGGCCGTGCTTGCGCGCCATTCCCGGCAGGGCTTCCAGGCCGGTCATCGAGTAGGTGCGGATGCATTCAAAGCGAGTGGCCAGTAGCGCCAGGTCGGCGTCCATACGCTCGGGGCGCAGCTTGAACGGCTGGTCGAAGGGGGACTGGTCCTTATCGAACGGCGTATAGGACGCACATTGCATCTTGTGGCTGGCACTGGCGACGTCGGGCAATACCACCGGCCGGCCGAGGCCGTACCAATAGCCGACGAGGGCAAGCAGGCCGAGGATCAAGGCGAAAAAATAGGGCAGGGCAGGAAAGCGGGCAGTCGCGGGCATGGTCGGCTTATCTGGAGGAGCAAAGGCGCGCATCTTACCCGGATTTGGTCCGTCCCAGTGGGGCAGCATAATTTTGACATGCAAAGTTCGGGCGGGATTCTGGCGTCAAATCCTATAAAACCGGTTGCTGGCGATGTGATGTCGTTTCTTGCTCGCGTGAGGTCGCAGTCAGAGCAGGTTCCGCACCCCGGCAGGTTGATGATCGAAGTGTCAGCACTCCACTGATGCCGCGGTCACCGGATCGATGCGCGTGAAAGGGGCGCGGCGCACCACATAACAACAGGTTGACGTCGCTCGGCATCCGTCGGGCGCAGCACTTTCGGGGAAGTACGATGAAGATGCGACGACTCTTGGGCGCAGCTGCCACTCTGGTAGTTGCGATGAGCTCCACACTGGCCAGCGCCGACAGCAAAACCCTGAGCATCGGCTACGTGGACGGTTGGTCCGACAGTGTTGCCACCACTCATGTGGCGGCAGAAGTGATCAAGGAAAAACTCGGTTATGACGTCAAGCTGCAAGCCGTCGCCACCGGGATCATGTGGCAGGGCGTAGCCACCGGCAAACTTGACGCCATGCTTTCTGCCTGGCTGCCCGTGACCCACGGTGAATACTGGGCCAAGAACAAGGATAAGGTGGTCGACTACGGCCCCAACTTCAAGGATGCGAAGATTGGCCTGATTGTGCCGGAGTACGTCAAGGCCAAGTCCATCGAAGACCTCAAGACTGACACCACCTTCAAGAACAAGATCGTTGGCATCGACGCCGGTTCAGGCGTGATGCTCAAGACCGATCAAGCCATCAAGGACTACGGCCTGGACTATAAGCTGCAAGCCAGCTCGGGCGCGGCGATGATCGCCGAGCTGACCCGTGCCGAAGACAAGCAGGAGTCCATTGCGGTCACAGGTTGGGTGCCGCACTGGATGTTCGCCAAGTGGAAACTGCGCTTCCTGGACGATCCAAAGGGCGTTTATGGCGCTGCTGAAACCGTCAACAGCATCGGCAGCAAGGGCTTGGAGAAGAAAGCGCCGGAAGTCGCGGCCTTCCTGAAGAAATTCCAGTGGGCTTCCAAGGATGAAATCGGTGAGGTCATGCTCGCGATTCAAGAGGGTGCCAAGCCTGAAGCGGCCGCCAAGGATTGGGTCGCCAAGCACCCTGAGCGCGTAGCTGAGTGGACCGGTAAATAAGACTACAGCTACATCCCTTGTGGGAGGGGGCTCGCCCCCGATGGCGGTCTGTCAGCTATAGATGTGCTGGCTGACACACTGCTATCGGGGGCAAGCCCCCTCCCACAATTGTTTTGCATCCCGCAAATCCTCCTGCGGCCTCAGAATCCCTCGCTACACTCGATCTAAGACTAAGGTCGTCTGGAACCTCTACGACAGCCGAATACAGTGGATACGTTCCAAAATAATAAAAAAGCTGTGCTGCGAGGATAAAAACAATGAACGACAGCATTTACCTCTCGATTCAAAACAGCCCGCGCTTCAAGGAGCTGGTGAGAAAAAGGGAACGGTTCGCCTGGGTTCTCTCGGCGATCATGCTAGGGCTTTACTCCGCTTTCATCCTGTTGATCGCCTACGGGCCACAAGTGCTGGGCGCCAAGCTCAGCCCCGGGTCATCGATAACCTGGGGTATTCCCCTGGGCGTCGGGCTGATTGTGTCCGCCTTCATCCTGACCGGCATCTATGTGCGCCGGGCCAATGGCGAATTTGACGACCTGAACAATGCGATTCTCAAGGAGGCTGCGCAATGATCCGGCGTCTATTGGCTGTATTCGGCGCTGCGCTGTTTGCCCCGGCCGTTTGGGCGGCGGATGCATTGACCGGCGAGGTGCACAAGCAACCGCTGAACGTATCGGCCATCGTGATGTTCATCGCGTTTGTCGGTGCCACCCTGTGCATCACATACTGGGCTTCCAAGCGCAACAAATCGGCGGCGGACTACTATGCGGCCGGTGGCAAGATCACCGGTTTCCAGAACGGTCTGGCGATTGCCGGTGACTATATGTCGGCCGCCTCCTTCCTGGGTATTTCCGCGCTGGTCTACACCTCCGGTTATGACGGCCTGATCTATTCGATCGGCTTCCTGGTGGGTTGGCCGATCATCCTGTTCCTGATCGCCGAACGCTTGCGTAACCTGGGCAAGTACACCTTTGCCGATGTGGCGTCCTATCGCCTGGGGCAAACCCAGATCCGCAGCCTGTCGGCCTGTGGTTCATTGGTGGTGGTGGCGTTCTACCTGATCGCGCAGATGGTGGGTGCTGGCAAGCTGATCCAACTGCTGTTCGGCCTGGATTACCACGTGGCGGTGATCCTTGTGGGTATCCTGATGTGCCTGTACGTGTTGTTCGGCGGCATGCTGGCGACCACCTGGGTGCAGATCATCAAGGCAGTCCTGTTGCTGTCCGGTGCCTCGTTCATGGCGCTGATGGTGATGAAGCACGTCAACTTCGACTTCAATACGTTGTTCTCCGAGGCGATCAAGGTTCACCCCAAAGGTGAAGCGATCATGAGCCCCGGCGGCCTGGTGAAAGACCCGATTTCTGCCTTCTCCCTTGGTCTGGCCCTGATGTTCGGGACCGCTGGCCTGCCGCACATCCTGATGCGCTTCTTCACCGTGAGCGATGCCAAGGAAGCGCGTAAGAGCGTGTTGTATGCCACTGGCTTCATCGGCTACTTCTATATCCTGACCTTTATCATCGGTTTCGGCGCGATCCTGCTGGTCAGCACCAACCCGGCGTTCAAGGATGCTGCAGGCGCCTTGCTCGGTGGCAATAACATGGCGGCGGTGCACCTGGCCAATGCGGTGGGCGGCAGTATTTTCCTTGGCTTCATCTCGGCCGTGGCGTTTGCCACCATTCTGGCGGTGGTTGCTGGCTTGACCCTGGCCGGTGCGTCGGCGGTGTCTCATGACCTGTACGCCAGCGTGATCAAGAAGGGCAAGGCCAACGAGAAAGATGAGATTCGCGTGTCGAAGATCACCACCGTGGCCTTGGGTGTATTGGCGATTGGCCTGGGTATCCTGTTCGAAAGCCAGAACATCGCATTCATGGTCGGTCTGGCGTTCTCCATTGCCGCCAGCTGTAACTTCCCGGTGCTGCTGCTTTCCATGTACTGGAAAAACCTCACCACCCGTGGCGCCATGATTGGCGGCTGGCTGGGCTTGGTCAGTGCCGTGGGCCTGATGATCCTTGGTCCGACCATCTGGGTCTCGATCCTGCACCATGAAAAAGCCATCTTCCCGTATGAATACCCGGCGCTGTTCTCGATGATCATTGCCTTTGTCGGCATCTGGTTCTTCTCCATCACCGACAAGTCGGCGGCGGCAGAGAAAGAGCGTGCGCTGTACTTCCCGCAGTTTGTGCGTTCGCAGACTGGCCTGGGGGCGAGTGGGGCGGTTAACCACTAAGGTTGTAGCTGGATAAAGAAATGCCCCGGTCGAAAGGCCGGGGCATTTTTTGTGGGCTTGGGTGATGTGTCGGCTGGGCTATCGTTATCGCGGGCAAGCCCGGCTCCCACACTTGGAATGCATTCTCCTGTGG
>NZ_JBOICG010000526.1:0-3457 GCF_050739995.1 Pseudomonas sp.
CGCTGGTACAGGGCCTTGCGTCGCCATAGCAGCGCACCGATCAACAGCAGCAAGGGCAGGAACAGCAGCGGGCGCTGGGTCAGGCCGTCATACAGTTCGCTGACGCTGGAGGCCCAGGGCAGGGTGGCGACTTGTCTGCTCAGGTGATCCGGTACGGTTTCCAGCCACTCGGTGTCCAGCGGCTTGTTGCTGGGAATCCAGAACATCTGCTCGTCGAGGGTTGCGCGCAGGTTGGTGGCGGTGCTGAGCAGTTGCTTCTGGTTCAGTTGCAGGGTGATGGATTCGTTAAGCAGCGCACTCAGCTCACGGCTCAGGCGCTCCAGCAGGTCGCTGCGGGTGATCGCCAGTTCCAGCAAGGTGCGGCGCAATTGCGGGGTGACTTCATCCGGCGGCTGGTTGGCCAGCAGGTTATCCACATAGGCGCTGGGGGTGCTGATCAGTTCCCGTTGCTGGTTGACCTCGAACTGGTACAGGCGAATGTTGGCGATGTCGTCTGCCAGGTTGCGGTCGACGGTGAGGCGCGGCAGTGCCTGTTTTTGCTTATAGAGGATCTTGGACAGCAGCAGGCTGCCCTTGAGCACGTTGATTTGCTCATCCAGGGCCGAGTCGCTCTGGGTCACGGTGTCCAGTTGCTGCTTGGTCTGCAGGTTTTTCTGGGTCAGGTCGTTAAGGCGGTCGGTGCTTTTGAGCAGGTAGTCGGAGAGCTTGAGGTTGGCCGCGCTTTCGGTGGCCAGCAGGCTGCTGCCACCGGCTTTTTGTGCCTCGATGGACTGTTGGGTCACTGTTTGCTGGGACTGGGCCAGGCGTTTCTGGTTGATCAGGGTTTGCAGGTCCTGGATCTCTTGCTCCAGGCGCGCGGTCTTTTCCACCACCAGATCATGCTGGCTGTTGCCCAGGTCTTGCAGTTGGCTGTTGCCGGCCAGCTCTTGGCGGCGCAGAGGGATCAGCGCGTTCAGGGAGGCGAGTTCGGCATTCAACTGGTTGCGCTGGTCACCGCTGAGGGTCTTGCCATTGTCTTTCCCGAGCTTGAGGGTCGCGTTGATCTGCTGGATACGCGTCTGGCTGCTGCTGATTTCGGTCTGGGCGCGCTCGGGGCGTGTCTGGGCGGCGATGGTCAGGCTGTTGGCGTCGGCCAGTTCTTTTTGCAGATCACCTTGCTGGGTGGTGCGTTGCACCAGCAGTTGCTCAAGCTGCGGCACTGGCAGGCTGGCGTAGCGTTGGGCCACGGGGACGACTTTGGTGGCCTTGAGCCGCACCAGTTCGCGCTGGTTGTCGGTGGTCTGGCGCGGGGCGTCTTCCAACTGGCGCTTGAGGTCGGTGAGGCGCTGCTCGTAATCCTGCTTGTTGCCCAGGTAGGTCAGGGTCTGTTGCAGGATCGTCTGCAGCGCCTTCATGTCGGCGTCGGGCAGCTTGCGGTCGGGCAGCTTGTCCAGGGTTTGCTGGATGGCGTCGGCGCTGGGCGGGTCGGCGGCGTGGACGACGCCGACACACAGGGTCAGGCTCAGCAGGGCAGTGGCGAGGAAAGTGCGCAAGGTTGGCATAGAGACCGATCGAGCAAGGTGAAGAATCGGGACGTTGTGGCCCCGCAGTTTAGAGGAAGAGTCCGGGGCCCGGGCGACTTCCTTCGGGGAATCTGACGCCGACTTTGCCAATCTTGTTCCCGTCCATGACCGCGACGGTCCAGATGGTGTTGTTCCATTCCACTTGGTCGCCGACGATAGGTGCGCCGCCGACTTTCTGGGTGATGAAGCTGCTCAGCGGCATGTCCGGGTCGATGCCTTCGAGCTTGAGGCCATACAGGGCCGAGACCGCGCCCAGCTGGGCGTCGCCTTCCAGCACGAAGTCGCCGAAGAAGCGCAGGTCGAGGCCGCGTTGTGGTGCCTGGCTGAACAGTTTGCCCAAGGCTGGCAGGTTGTGTTCGTGGCCTATCACGCAGAGCAGATCATCAACTTCGAGTACCGTACTACCCGACGGATGGAGCAGTTGTTGGCCACGGAACAGTGCGGCGATCCGCGTGCCTTCGGGCATTTTCAGCTCGCGCAGGGCGGCGCCGATGCACCATTTTTCTGCGCCCAGGCGGTAGACGAACAGCTCCCACTCGCTGGTGACGTGGACTTCCAGCGCTGCGCGGGAAATAGGGGCGGGGTCCGGTGGAACGGTCACTTTGAGCAGCTTGGCCACCCACGGCAGGCTGGTGCCTTGTACCAGCAGTGAGACCAGTACGATAAAGAACGCCAGATTGAAGTACAGCTGCGCATGGGGCAGCCCGGCCATCAGCGGGAACACCGCGAGGATGATCGGCACCGCGCCGCGCAGGCCGACCCAGGCGATAAAGGCTTTTTCGCGGCCATGATACGCCTTGAACGGCAGCAGCCCGACGACCACCGACAGCGGCCGCGCAAACAGAATCATCCACAGCGCCAGGCCCAGGGCCGGCAGGGCGATTGGTAGCAAGTCGTGGGGAGTGACCAGCAGGCCCAGCACCAGGAACATGCCAATCTGCGACAGCCACGCCATGCCGTCGAGCATATGCAAAATGCCATGACGGCTGCGCACCGGGCGGTTGCCGATCACCAGGCCGCACAGGTACACGGCGAGGAAACCGCTGCCGTGCAGGGCGTTGGTCAGGGCGAAGACCACGAGGCCGCCGGCGATCACCAGGATCGGGTACAGGCCGTTGGCCAGGTTGATGCGGTTGACCATCTGCAGCATCAACCAACCGCCGCCCAGGCCGATGATGCCACCGATGCCGAACTCGCGGATCAGGTGGCCCAACAGGCTCCAGTGCAGGCCAGTCTGGCCGCTGGCGAGCATGTCGATCAGGGTCACGGTGAGGAACACCGCCATTGGGTCGTTGCTGCCGGACTCGATTTCCAGGCTGGCGGTAACCCGTTCGTTGAGGCCTTTGCCACCCAGCAACGAGAACACCGCGGCGGCGTCCGTGGAGCCGACAATCGCACCGATCAGCAGGCCTTGAATGATATTGAGGTTGAACAGCCAGGCGGCGACCATGCCGGTGAGGCCGGTGGTAATCAACACCCCCACCGTGGCCAGCGACAACGCCGGCCAGAGCGCCACGCGGAAACTCGCCACCCGTGTGCGCAAGCCGCCGTCGAGCAGGATCACGGCCAAGGCGAGGTTGCCCACCAGGTAGGCGGTTGGGTAGTTATCGAAAATGATGCCGCCGCCATCGACGCCGGCGACCATACCCACGGCCAGGATGATCACCAGAATCGGGATACCCAGGCGGGACGAAAGGGAACTCACCAGAATGCTCGCACCCACCAGCAACGCGCCGATCAAGAACAGGCTGTTGATGGTCGTTGCATTCAAAGGCAGTACTCCAGAGCGGGGAAGACGGGGCGCAAACTGACCATGCAGTCTGCGTGCCAGCGATTCTAACCTGTTGAATTGCTGCGCTGTCAAAAAGCTTTTTGTGACTCTCGCTGGAACTAAA
>NZ_JBOICG010000527.1:0-4462 GCF_050739995.1 Pseudomonas sp.
ACATTAGATCGCGGTCTAAATGTGGGAGCGGGCTTGCTCGCGAAAGCGGTCTAACAGCCATCCCTTTACCCAAGGTAATCGAGAACCCCATGCCTCAACCGCGTCCCTACAAAGTTGCACTCAACGGCTACGGCCGCATTGGTCGTTGCGTCTTGCGTGCTCTGTTCGAGCGAGGGGCGGCGGCCGGGTTTGAGATTGTCGCGATCAACGATCTGGCCGACATGGCCAGCATCGAATACCTGACACGCTTTGACTCCACCCACGGTCGCTTTCCCGGTGAAGTGCGGGTCGACGGCGATTGTCTGCATATCAATGGCAACTGCGTGAAAGTGCTGCGCAGTGCCACTCCCGAGGGCATCGACTGGGCGGCGCTGGACGTCGACCTGGTGTTGGAATGCTCCGGTGTTTATCACACCCGTGCCGATGGCCAGCGTTTTCTCGACGCCGGTGCACCCCGTGTGCTGTTTTCCCAGCCGATGGCCAGCGACGCGGACGTCGACGCCACCATCGTCTATGGCATCAACCAGGATTGCCTGACGGGCGATGAGCTGCTGGTGTCGAATGCTTCCTGTACCACCAACTGCAGCGTGCCGTTGTTGCGCCTCTTGGATCAGGCGATCGGCCTGGATTACGTGTCGATCACCACGATTCACTCGGCGATGAACGACCAGCCGGTGATCGACGCCTATCACCACGAAGACTTGCGCCGCACGCGTTCGGCGTTCCAGTCGGTGATTCCGGTGTCCACCGGTTTGGCCCGCGGTATCGAACGCCTTTTGCCGGAACTTGCCGGGCGAATCCAGGCCAAAGCCGTACGGGTGCCGACGGTGAACGTGTCCTGTTTGGACATTACCATGCAGACCGTCAGCGATACCGATGCGACGGAGGTCAACCGGATCCTGCGCGACGCCGCCACCAGCGGCCCGCTCAAGGGCCTTTTGGCCTATACCGAATTGCCCCACGCCAGTTGTGATTTCAACCATGACCCGCATTCGGCGATTGTCGATGCCAGCCAGACCCGCGTTTCCGGCCCTAGGCTGGTGAACATCCTGGCCTGGTTCGACAACGAATGGGGCTTTGCCAACCGCATGCTGGATGTTGCCGAACACTATCTGCACATCGCTTCTAAACAACCTCAACAGTAATTCAGGAACTGCGACCCATGACCGTGTTGAAGATGACCGACCTCGATCTGCAAGGTAAGCGCGTACTGATCCGCGAAGACCTCAACGTCCCAGTCAAGGACGGTGTTGTCACCAGCGATGCGCGAATCCTGGCCTCGCTGCCGACCATCAAGCTGGCCCTGGAAAAAGGCGCGGCCGTGATGGTCTGCTCCCACCTGGGTCGCCCGACCGAAGGTGAGTTCTCCGCCGAAAACAGCCTCAAGCCTGTAGCCGGTTACCTCAGCAAAGCCCTGGGTCGTGACGTGCCGCTGGTGGCTGACTACCTGAACGGCGTCGACGTGAAAGCCGGCGATATCGTGCTGTTCGAAAACGTGCGCTTCAATAAAGGCGAGAAAAAGAACAGCGACGAACTGGCCCAGCAATACGCTGCCCTGTGCGACGTGTTCGTAATGGACGCCTTCGGCACCGCGCACCGCGCTGAAGGTTCGACCCACGGCGTGGCCAAGTTCGCCAAGGTCGCGGCGGCTGGCCCGTTGCTGGCTGCTGAACTGGATGCACTGGGCAAGGCGTTGGGCGCTCCGGCCCAGCCAATGGCCGCCATCGTGGCCGGCTCCAAGGTGTCGACCAAGCTGGACGTGCTCAACAGCCTGAGCCAGATCTGCAATCAACTGATCGTCGGCGGCGGCATCGCCAACACGTTCCTGGCTGCTGCCGGTCATCCAGTGGGCAAGTCGCTGTATGAGCCGGACTTGCTCGACACCGCCCGCGCCATCGCTGCCAAGGTCAGCGTGCCGTTGCCGGTCGACGTAGTGGTTGCCAAGGAATTTGCCGAAAGCGCTGCTGCCACCGTCAAGCTGATCGCTGACGTGGCCGACGACGACATGATCCTGGATATCGGTCCGCAAACCGCTGCCAACTTCGCCGAACTGCTGAAAGCGTCCCAGACCATTCTGTGGAACGGCCCGGTCGGCGTGTTTGAGTTCGACCAGTTTGGCAACGGTACCAAGGTGCTGGCCAAGGCGATTGCCGAGAGCGCGGCGTTCTCCATCGCCGGCGGCGGCGACACCCTGGCGGCCATCGATAAATATGGCGTTGCTGATCAGATCTCCTACATTTCTACCGGTGGTGGCGCGTTCCTCGAATTCGTCGAGGGTAAAGTGCTGCCGGCCGTTGAAGTGCTGGAAACCCGAGCCAAAGGTTAAAGCGCGTGATCCGGAAAAGGAGCCTTCCCATGATCAAGTCGTTGGCATTGGTGATCGCTGCGAGCCTGTTGGCCGGCTGCGGCAGCACCTCTCGTGTGGCGCCCGAGGCGGATAAAGCCGATGCGCCGCATAAACACAGCTGCTACCAGGCAGACTGGCAAGCCGAAACCATGCCGGTGATCAACAAGCGCATCGGCAACGAGCGGCTGGAGAAATACGACGCCGCGCCCAACGGTCAGGAACAGGGTTGCCCTTGATGGGTCTGATCAACTAACCGACAGCAGTGGCGGCCCCTGGGTCGCCGTTCGAGGATTGGCAATGAAAGGCGTATTCGCCCTGACGGCACTGGCCCTGTTGGCTGGTTGCAGCAGCATGAACATGTTCAACAAGGCAGAGCCGGCCGACAAGTGGACCACCTGGACCTGCGACAGCAAGGCCGAGGTCAACTGGCGTTTTGCCAATGCAGCCCGCAGCGAAGTGGATGTACGCCTGGGTGGTTCCGACCAGGTTTACCGCCTCAAACAAGAGGTTGCCGCCTCGGGTGTGCTGTACAGCGACGGGCAGTTGGCCTTTCACACAAAAGGTGAGGAAGGCCTGGTTTACTGGGTCGCCACCGATGATTTGATTGGACGAGGCTGCAAAGCCCAATAGTGAGATCGCTGAAGATCAAATGTGGGAGCGGGCTTGCCCGCGAAAGCGGTGGGTCAGTTGGCGAATTCGGTGACGGGTGTACTGCCATCGCAGGCAAGCCAGCTCCCACATGGATTCGGTTCCATACTGGAATTGGAGTCGGGCTCATCAGCAATAACGATTCAGCAGGCCAGATGCACTAACCCTGGCCTGCAATAACTTGAATAGCAGCCGCCGCTACGGCAGGCTTGCACGATTAACGACCCTCGATCGGGAGAGACAACACAATGGCACTTATCAGCATGCGTCAAATGCTGGACCATGCAGCCGAGTTCGGCTACGGCGTCCCAGCCTTTAACGTCAACAACCTTGAGCAGATGCGCGCCATCATGGAAGCCGCTGACAAGACTGACTCCCCGGTGATCGTCCAGGCTTCGGCCGGTGCCCGCAAATACGCTGGTGCGCCGTTCCTGCGTCACCTGATCCTCGCCGCGATCGAAGAATTCCCGCACATCCCGGTGTGCATGCACCAGGACCACGGCACCAGCCCTGACGTGTGCCAGCGCTCCATCCAGCTGGGCTTCAGCTCGGTGATGATGGACGGCTCCCTCGGCGAAGACGGCAAGACCCCGACCGACTACGAGTACAACGTACGCGTCACCCAACAAACCGTCGCCATGGCTCACGCCTGTGGTGTTTCGGTTGAAGGCGAGCTGGGTTGCCTGGGTTCCCTGGAAACCGGCATGGCCGGCGAAGAAGACGGCATCGGTGCCGAAGGCGTGCTGGATCACAGCCAGATGCTGACCGACCCGGAAGAAGCCGCCGACTTCGTGAAAAAGACCCAGGTCGACGCCCTGGCCATCGCCATCGGCACCAGCCACGGCGCCTACAAGTTCACCAAGCCGCCGACCGGCGACGTGCTGGCCATTGACCGCATCAAGGAAATCCACAAACGCATCCCCAACACCCACCTTGTGATGCACGGTTCTTCCTCGGTGCCGCAAGAGTGGCTGGCGATCATCAACCAGTACGGCGGCGACATCAAAGAAACCTACGGCGTACCGGTTGAAGAAATCGTCGAAGGCATCAAGTACGGCGTGCGCAAGGTCAACATCGACACCGACCTGCGTCTGGCGTCCACCGGTGCGATGCGTCGCCTGATGGCCACCAACCCGAGCGAATTCGACCCGCGTAAGTTCTTCGGCGCCACCGTGACTGCGATGCGTGATGTGTGTATCGCACGTTATGAAGCGTTTGGTACTGCCGGTAATGCTTCGAAGATCAAGCCGATCTCCCTGGAAGCGATGTACCAGCGTTACCTGAAAGGTGAGTTGAACGCTAAGGTGAACTGAGCCTCAGGCGTTTAAAAGGAAGCCCGCAGCGATGCGGGCTTTTTTTCGACTGAAATTCGACGCAAGCAAACAGTTTATTCGTGATCAATATCCAACTTGGCAAACGTCACCCGCGCCCCTTCCTTGCTATCCCCGCTGTTGTCCTGCACATACA
>NZ_JBOICG010000528.1:0-4406 GCF_050739995.1 Pseudomonas sp.
CACCAACACCCTGCTGCGCAAAGCCGGTGTGGAAGTCATCACCATCAGCGCCGGTGAACTGGGCCGTGGCCGTGGCGGCGGCCACTGCATGACCTGCCCGATCATCCGCGACCCTATCGACTATTAAGGAGATTCACCATGGCTTTTAACATGCGCAACCGCAGCCTGCTGTCGCTGATGCACCACACCACCCGTGAGCTGCATTACCTGCTGGACCTGTCCCGCGACCTCAAGCGCGCCAAATACACCGGCACCGAGCGTCCGCACCTACAGGGAAAAAACATCGCGCTGATCTTCGAGAAAACCTCGACCCGCACCCGTTGCGCGTTCGAAGTGGCGGCCCACGACCAAGGCGCCCACGTCACCTACATCGACCCGGTGTCGTCGCAGATCGGTCACAAAGAAAGCATGAAAGACACCGCCCGCGTGCTCGGTCGCATGTTCGACGCGATTGAGTACCGAGGCTTCGAACAGGAAATTGTCGAAGAGCTGGCCAAGTTCGCTGGCGTGCCGGTGTTCAACGGCCTCACCGCCGAATTCCACCCGACGCAAATGATCGCCGACACCCTGACCATGCGCGAACACAGCGACAAGCCGCTGCATGACATCAGCTACGCCTACCTCGGTGACGCCCGTTACAACATGGGCAATTCGCTGCTGATGATCGGCGCCAAACTGGGCATGGACGTGCGTATCGGTGCACCAAAAGCCCTGTGGCCTCATGAAGATTTCATCAAGCAGTGCCAAGCGTTTGCCGAGGAAAGCGGCGCCCGCATCACCATCACCGAAGATCCGAAAGAGGCGGTGAAAGGCGTGGATTTCATCCACACCGATATTTGGGTGTCGATGGGTGAGCCGGTGGAAGCGTGGGACGAGCGTATCGAGCAACTGCTGCCTTACCAAGTCAACGCCAAGATGATGAAAGCCTCGGGCAACCCGCGCGTGAAGTTCATGCACTGCCTGCCGGCGTTCCATAACAGCGAAACCAAAGTGGGCAAGGACATCGCCGCGCGATATCCGAACCTGGCCAATGGCGTGGAAGTGACGGAGGAAGTGTTCGAGTCGCCGGCCAACATCGCATTTGAGCAAGCGGAAAACCGCATGCATACCATCAAGGCGATTCTGGTGTCGGCACTCGCTGATATCTAAACCTCTAGCTGGCAATGAGGACAAATGTGGGAGCCGGGCTTGCCCGCGATGCAGGCACAGGCTGCTGTGATGCTATCGCAGGCAAGCCAGCTCCCACATTGACCGCGTTCCTTCATCAGAACTTTCAGAAGGACATTTTGTATGCGTATCGTCGTTGCACTGGGCGGTAACGCCCTGCTCCGCCGTGGTGAACCCATGACAGCGGACAACCAACGCGCCAACATCCGGATCGCCACCGAACAGATCGCCAAGATCCATCCCGGCAACGAGCTGGTGATTGCCCACGGCAATGGCCCGCAAGTCGGCCTGCTGTCATTGCAGGCGGCGGCTTACACCCAGGTTTCGCCGTACCCGCTGGACGTGCTCGGCGCCGAAACCGAAGGCATGATCGGCTACATCATCGAACAGGAACTGGGCAACCTGCTGGACTTCGAAGTGCCCTTCGCCACCCTGCTCACCCAGGTCGAAGTGGACGCCCAGGACCCTGCTTTCAAGAACCCGACCAAGCCTATCGGCCCGGTGTACTCCAAGGCCGAAGCGGAAAAGCTCGCCGCTGAAAAAGGCTGGGCCATCGCGCCGGACGGTGACAAATATCGCCGTGTGGTCGCCAGCCCGCGTCCGAAACGCATCTTCGAAATCCGCCCGATCAAGTGGCTGCTGGAGAAAAGCAGCATCGTGATCTGCGCCGGTGGTGGCGGTATCCCGACGATGTACGGCGAAGACGGCAAGCTGCGTGGCATTGAGGCAGTGATCGACAAAGACCTGTGTTCTTCGCTGCTGGCGTCGCAACTGGAGGCCGACTTGCTGGTGATCGCCACCGACGTGAATGCCGCCTTTATCGACTACGGCAAGCCAACCCAAAAGGCCATCGGCCAGGCCCATCCGGACGAAATCGAGAAACTCGGCTTCGCTGCCGGCTCCATGGGGCCTAAAGTGCAAGCGGCTTGCGAGTTCGCCCGCAAGACTGGCAAAACCGCAGTCATCGGTTCACTCTCGGACATTGAAGCCATCGTCCAGGGCAGCGCCGGTACACGCATCAGCACAGCCAAGTCTGGGATCAGTTACCTGTGAAGTAGAGGAGAAACGCCTATGGCCACCTTTGAACCCGGTCACTTGCATGTTGAACGTCACGCGCTAAATGCTCAGGACTACAGCTACAACCTGTGCATCGACTATGAAGTCAGCCAAGACCCAAAGGAAGGCAAAGGAATGCTCTTCAAGCTGCACGGTTCGGTGCAGGGCAAGGACCTCAAGGAAGAGTTTTTCCTGCCCAAGGACCAAGCGTTCGACTTTGCGCGGCATGCGATGAACATCGCGCAGAAATACGGGATGCCGAAGATCGCTGTACTCAATGGTTCCATGCACAAGCAGTACGACTTGATGTTCGAGGATGTGCGACATCAGCTGGATGTGAAATCCGGCGATCCGATCAAACCCGAGCACCTGGAATAACACGCTTGCACTGACACAATACAGGTCAAAATGTGGGAGGGGGCTTGCCCCCGATTGCGGTGGATCAGCTAATAGATCTGTGGCTGACACACAGCCATCGGGGGTAAGTCCCCTCCCACATTTTGCTCTCCATCATTTGTCAGATTTCACCTGCGCCCCGCTCCAAGGCATACTTGCCGCCTCTGTTCTCCAGAACTGCCAATCACCCCATGCGTATCCACGTCAGCTTCATCGACCGCGTCGGCATTACCCAGGAAGTCCTGGCCCTGCTCGGTGGGCGCAATCTCAACCTGGATGCGGTGGAAATGGTGCCGCCCAACGTCTATATCGATGCGCCGACCTTGAGCGCCGAAGTGTTGGAGGAACTGCGCGACGCGCTGTTCAGCGTGCAGGGCGTGCAGGCTGTGACGGTGGTGGACATCCTCCCCGGCCAGCGCCGCCACCTGCAACTCGACGCGTTGCTGGCCGCCATGACCGACCCGGTATTGGCCCTGGACAGCGCCGGCAAGATCCTGCTGGCCAATCCGGCACTGATCGCCCTGTACGGTCGCGAACCGGCTGGAGAAAACATCAGCGAACTGTTCAACGACCCCGCGCTGCTGGAAACCCTGCTGGAGCAAGGCTTCCGCTTGCCATTGCGCGAGATCAGCGTCAATGGCCAGACCCTGCTGCTGGACGCCACGCCCATCACCGACGCCGGCGCCCTGCTCACCCTGTATCAACCCAACCGCATCGGCGAACAACTGTCCGCATTGCACCACGACCATGCCGAAGGGTTTGATGCGCTGCTGGGTGAGTCGCCGGTGATCCGCACGCTCAAGGCCCGGGCGCAACGGGTAGCCGCGCTGGATGCGCCATTGTTGATCCAGGGCGAAACCGGCACGGGCAAAGAGTTGGTGGCACGCGCTTGCCACGCGATCAGTTCGCGGCACAGTGCGCCGTTCTTGGCCTTGAACTGTGCGGCGCTGCCGGAAAACCTCGCCGAGAGTGAGTTGTTCGGTTATGCACCGGGCGCCTTCACCGGTGCCCAGCGCGGCGGCAAGCCGGGGCTGATGGAACTGGCTAACCAGGGCACGGTATTCCTGGATGAGATTGGCGAGATGTCGCCGTATTTGCAGGCCAAGCTGCTGCGTTTCCTGAATGACGGCAGCTTCCGCCGCGTGGGCGGTGACCGTGAAGTGAAGGTCAATGTACGCATCCTCAGCGCCACTCACCGTGACCTGGAAAAGATGGTCAGCGAGGGTACCTTCCGCGAAGACCTGTTTTATCGACTCAATGTGCTCAATGTCGAAGTACCGCCGTTGCGTGAACGCGGCCAGGACATCCTGTTGCTGGCCCGCTACTTCATGCAGCAGGCTTGCGCACAAATCCAGCGCCCGGTATGCCGCTTGGCACCCGGCACCTATCCGGCACTGCTCGGCAACCGCTGGCCGGGCAATGTGCGCCAGCTGCAAAACGTAATCTTCCGCGCTGCCGCCATCTGCGAAAGCAGCCTGGTGGACATAGGCGATCTGGACATCGCCGGCACCTCGGTGGCACGCCAAAACGACGGCGAAGTCGACAGCCTGGAGCAGGCGGTGGAAGACTTCGAACGCGGCCTGCTGGAAACGCTCTACACAAGTTATCCCTCGACCCGCCAACTGGCCAGCCGCCTGCAAACCTCCCACACGGCCATCGCCCATCGCCTGCGCAAGTACGGTATTCCCAACAAGCCTTAACTGACAAAACGCGGTCCAAATGTGGGAGCTGGCTTGCCTGCGATAGCGGTGGGCCAGGCAAACCGCTATCGCAGGCAAGCCAGCTCC
>NZ_JBOICG010000529.1:0-11580 GCF_050739995.1 Pseudomonas sp.
CGTTATATTCGACTCACCCATAACAACGTCAGATGCCAATCATGCCCGAAGCCGCCAACCGTGAATTCTGGAAAGACCTGCAACCCATCCCTGACTGCTTCAAGCCCGACGCTAAACCGGAAGTCTACCTGCACAACGCGCCGACCGAGGACGAGAGCCTCTACGTGCCCTTCACCGAAACCGTCAAGTCGCGACCGCTGTGGATCTCGCCGAGCGAGAATCGCTGGTGCGACATCCTGATGTCGACGACTGCGGGCCTGGTCAACCGTCACTACCACCCCCACGAGGTGTTCGCCTACACCATCAGCGGCAAGTGGGGCTACCTGGAGCATGACTGGACCGCCACCGCTGGCGACTTCGTCTACGAAACACCCGGCGAAGGCCATACCTTGGTTGCCTACGAACACGAAGAGCCAATGCGCGCGTTCTTCATCGTCAAGGGCCCGCTGATCTGGCTCGACGAGAGCGGTAATCCTGATGGTTTCTTCGACGTCCACGACTACATCGCGATGTGCCGAAAGCACTACGAGAAGATCGGCATCGGCGCCGCTTACATCGACTCTCTATTCCGCTGACCCAAGACGCGCGCCGCGCCTTACCGACGCGCCCTCCCTGCTGGCCGGCCAACCCGGCCTGGAGACCGACATGGCACATAATAAAAAATCCGCCAGTTACGAAAACGTCCTCCTCAGCGTGCTGTTCCTGACCTTCGGATTCGTCTTCTTCGACCGCCTCGCGCTATCGTTCCTGTTCCCCTTCATGCAGAAGGAGCTGCAACTGAGCAATAGCCATCTAGGCATGCTCTCCTCAGTACTCGCCCTGGCCTGGGCAGTGTCCGGCGCGCTGGTCAGCGCCTGGTCAGACCGCCGCGGCCAGCGCAAGCCGTTGCTAGTCGCTGCGGTGATCCTGTTCTCATTGTGCTCGGCGCTGTCCGGGCTCGTTGGTGGTTTCTTCAGTCTGCTGCTGTTCCGCGGCATCATGGGCCTCGCCGAGGGGCCGATCCTGCCGCTCTCACAATCGCTGATGGTGGAGGCCTCTTCACCCCATCGGCGCGGTCTGAATATGGGCCTGCTGCAAGGCTCGGCAGCCGGCCTGCTAGGTGCGGTCATTGGCCCGCCGTTGCTCGTAGCCTTGGCCCAGGCCTTCGGTTGGCGCCATGCCTTCATCGTCTCACTGCTGCCAGGACTGTTAATCGCCTGGCTGATCTGGCGCTATGTGCGCCCGGACCCAGCCCGCGAAAAGGTGCCGGCAGTCAGTGCAGACGCTCCGAAAGGCAGTCGCCTGGCGTTGTTGAAGAGCCGTAATATCCTGCTCTGCACCCTGATCAGCTGCGTGTTCGTCACTTGGTTCATCGTGCTGATCTCCTTTACCCCGATCTTTCTGGTTAACACCCGCGGCTTCAGCCCGACCACCATGGGCAATCTGATGAGCTGCCTGGGCGCCGCATGGGTGGTCTGGGGCTTTGCCGTGCCAGCGATCTCCGATCGCCTCGGTCGCCGACCTACCCTGGTGATCTTCTCCCTGCTCGCTGCCTGTTGCCCGCTGGCCATGCTCTACGCACCGGACGCCACCAGCCTTGGCTTGCTGTTGCTGCTGACTTACACCGGGCTCGGCTGCTTCACCCTCTTCATGGCCACCATTCCGGCAGAGACCGTGTCGCGCGCAATTGTTGCCACTGCCCTCGGCCTGATCATGGGGTTGGGAGAACTGATCGGCGGCTTCGTCGCGCCCACCATCGCAGGCTTCGCGGCTGACCGCTTCGGCCTGGCCATCGTCATGTGGATCTCCTGCGGCGGTGCCCTGCTCGCCGCCGTCCTCTCGCTGTTCCTGCAAGAAACCGCGCCGGCGGTACTCGCCCGCCGCAGCGCTCCAGTGACCAACGCCATGCAAGGAAACCAATCATGAAAGCACTGCGCTGGCATGCTGCTCGCGACCTGCGCCTGAGCGACCTGGAACTCCCGGGACCTGGCACGGGTGAAGTCGAACTACGGGTTGCCTACTGCGGAATCTGCGGCAGCGACCTGCACGAATACCAGGACGGACCGCACTCAATTCCCCAAGCCGAGCCCCACCCCCTCTCTGGCTGCCGTGCGCCACTGACCCTCGGTCACGAGTTTTGCGGCGTGGTCAGCGCCCTAGGCGCAGGGGTGGTGGACCTGAAGGTCGGCGACCGGGTAGCGGTAGAACCGGAGTACCGCTGCGGCGAATGCCGCTACTGCCGGGAAGGCCGTTACAACCTCTGCGAGTCGATGGGCTTCATCGGCCTGATGGGGGACGGCGGATTCGCTGAACGTGCACGGGTGCCGGCCTACATGCTGCACCGCCTGCCGGAGACCGTGAGCTTGCGTCAGGCCGCCGTGCTCGAACCGGCTGCCGTCGCCCTGCATGCCTTGCACCGCAGCAGCCTGGCGCCCGGGCAACGCTGCGTGGTGTTCGGCCTCGGCCCGATCGGTTTGCTGCTGGTGATGCTGGCCCGCCTTCGCGGCGTGGACGACATCACTGTCGTCGACCTCAGCCCGGAACGCCTGGCCCTGGCCGAAGAATTCGGCGCCACCCAGGTGCTCGACGCCAGGGACGGTGACACGGCAGCGCGGTTGCGAGAAGGCGGCGCCATGGATTGCGCCTTTGAAGCAGCCGGCAGCCAGGCCAGTCTCAACGCCGCTCTGGCCAGCCTGCGCAAGGGCGGCGAGTTGGTCTTGGTAAGCCTTATGGGCGAGGTCCGCCTGGACGCCTTTGACCTTGTCAACCGAGAGCTGCGCCTGCTTGGCAGCGTCGGCTACCGGGACGTCTATCCCGAACTGATCGCCCTGGTCGCCGACGGCCATCTCGACCTGGCCCGTGCGGTGACTCGCTGCGTATCCCTGGAGCAGGCGGTGGACCAAGGTTTCGAAGCGCTGCTGCGGGACAAGTCGCAGATCAAAATACTGGTCAACCCCAATCCGGACCTGGCCGACGCTTAAAGGAGCAAAGCATGATTTTTCAAGACAATCTCTATTTGCACCAGCAGGTGCTGGTCACCGGCGGCACCTCCGGCATCGGCGCCACTATTGCCGTGCATTTCGCAGAGCTTGGCGCCGAGGTCCTGGCCGTTGGCCTGGCCGCTGACGGCGAACATGCACTACGCCACCCACGGGTCCGACACCTGGAACTGGACATCACCGACCACCCACAACTGGAACAGGTGTTCGCCGAACTGCCGGGCCTGAACGTGCTGGTCAACAGCGCCGGCATCAGTCGCGACCGTGACGAATACGACTTGGCGACCTTCGAGCGGGTGCTGCGCCTTAACCTGACCGCCGCCATGCACACGAGCCAGTTGGCCCGACCTCTGTTGGCGAAACGGGGTGGAAGCATCCTCAACATCGCGTCAATGTTCAGCACCTTCGGTTCAGCCGATCGCCCGGCCTACAGCGCCAGCAAAGGCGCCATCGTGCAACTGACGAAGTCGCTGGCAGGCGAGTATGCCGCCGAAGGCATTCGGGTCAACGCCATCGCCCCGGGCTGGATAGACACGCCATTGGGTGCAGGCCTCAAGGCTGACGTCGAAGCCACCGGCCGGATCATGCAACGTACACCGCTGGCGCGATGGGGCGAGCCGGTTGAAGTCGCCAGTGCCGCCGCGTTCCTTTGCAGCCCTGGCGCCAGCTTCATCACCGGCGCCGTGCTGGCGGTGGACGGCGGCTACCTCTGCGTCTGACACCTTACCGACATGGGCTGGCCATAGCCTGGAACCGCCTGCATGGCGCAGGCGGACGTTCGCAAAAAAAAACAATAAAAAGACGAGTACCTTGCCATGAAAACCCTTCGCATTCTGCCGGTGCTGCTCTGCACCAGCGTCCTGAGTCTGTCCGCGTATTGCGCCGAGAACGCCCGCAGCGGACCGCTGGCCGGACTCGGTGAACAACTCGAGCTGAACGGCGTGAGTACCCACGCACAATTCTGGAGCCTGTCGATGAAAAACCTCGACACCGGCCCAAGGCCTAACAGTTTTGGCAACAGTGGCGACCTGTTCGTCGGGGCTGATATCAACCTCGGCACCCTGGCCGGCCTCGAAGGTTCGGCACTTCATGTCGAAGAAACGATCTTCATCCTCGATCAGGGCACCGGACAACCTACCTCACGCAACTGGCAAGGTGCCGCCGGCAGTTACTTCGGCGGGGCACCGATTCACAACGACATCACCAGCAACCAACTGAGCCTGCTGACCTTCGAACAAAAATGGCTCGATGGCCGGCTCGACCTGCACTTGGGACGCACCAATGCCCGACGCTATTTCTACATCTACAACTGCGACACAGTGGTCACCTGCAATGACCCGATCATCGACTCATCTACCGGCGTGCTGCCACCGCCCTACGGCGCCTGGGGCGGCTACCTGAAATACCAGGTGAACCCAAGCCTGTACGTACACGCGGGGGCGTTCGAATCCAACCCGGTGGACTACCTGAAAAAGCGCAAGGGCCTGGACTTCAGCACCGACGACGCCAGCGGTACCAGCTTCCTGCTGGGCATCGGCAGCAAGCCAGGCGACGACACCACCCAGTACGAACTCAACGCTTATTTCAACACCTCAAAGCAGGTCGATCCCTTGACCGGTGCCAGTGACCACGGTACCGCTGGCGCGTTCTTCAAGTTCCGTCAAACGCTGTGGCGCGCCAACCTGCAAGGTTTACAAGTGTTCGGCTCGCTGTCGGCTGCCGCCGATGACAAGCAGCCCTTCAGCCATTTTGCCGAAGCCGGTCTGACCTATCTCGCGCCCTTCGACCGGCCGCAGGACAAACTCAACTTCAAGGCCAGCTACCTGCGAATCAACCCGCACCAACTGGAATTTCAGCAACGGATGCGCACCGACAACAACGGCGACCCGCGCTTGGGCGACCGCGATGTCTACGCGCTGGAAGCCAACGGTCACTTTGCCCTTAGCCGCAACTTATCCATTGAGCCGAGCGTGCAGTACCTGATCAATCCGGACAACTTCTACAACCCTGGCGCCCGAGAGTTGAGCGGTAATGGCTTTGTGGTTGGGCTGCAAGTGATGCTGGATATCGGTTCGATGCTCGGGCTCTGAAGCTGTTTTTCTATCGTCAACGAGGTAATTGTCATGACCCAATCCCCCGCACACACGTTCGACTACATCGTGGTAGGCGCAGGTTCGGCCGGCTGTGTGCTGGCCAACCGACTGTCTGCCGAACCCGGGGTTTCGGTGTGCCTGATCGAAGCAGGGCCCAGTGATCGCACGCTGTTTCCCGGGGCCTACATACGCACACCGGCGGGCATCATCCGCTTGATCGCCAATCCGAAATGGAACTGGATGCATCAGTTCGAACCCCAATCGGCCAGGGGTGACCAACCGATCCCCTGCCCTCGCGGTCGGGTCTGGGGCGGTTCAAGTGCGATCAATGGCATGATCTATGTGCGGGGCCACCGCAGCGATTACGATCGCTGGGGGGCGGCCGGCAACCGGGGCTGGGGCTACGACGACCTGTTACCGTACTTTCGCCGCTCCGAGCATTTCGAACCAGGACCTTCGCCGTGGCATGGTCAGAACGGCGAACTGAACGTCACCCACCAACGTAGCCCAAGCGCAGTCAACTCAGTGTTCTACGATGCTGCGGCGCAAATGGGCTGGCGCTACAACAACGACTTCAACGGCGAGGAACAGGAAGGGTATGGTGCGTTTCACGTCACCCAGATCAACGGCGAGCGCTGCAGCGCTGCCCGAGCGTTTCTCTACCCGGCGTTGTCTCGACCGAATTTAACCGTGCTCAGCGAGACCCTGACTCATCGGGTGTTGCTCGATGGCAAGCGTGCCGAGGGTGTCGAAGTCAGTCAGGGAGATCAGACGTTCACGCTCAAGGCCCGGCGAGAAGTGATCCTCAGCGCTGGCAGTATCAACTCACCCCAGCTGTTGTTGCTGTCCGGTATTGGGCCGGCCGAAGAACTGGCCCGCCACGGGATTACCCAGCACCACGAACTGCCGGGAGTCGGGCAAAACCTGCAGGATCACCAGGACATTGTCTTGATGTACCGCAGCGACAGCGAACTGGGTTACGGGCTGTCTGTTCGCGGAATGTTGCCATTGGCGGCCTCGCCGTTTCAGTACCTGGCAGCGCGACGGGGTCCATTGACCTCGAACACCGTGGAGTCCGGTGCCTTTTTGCGCCTCGATCCTGCCGATACCGCGCCGCAGTTGGGTCTGATTGTCGCCCCGGCATTGAAGAACCAGCCCCAACGTCTGGTTCCCGTAGGTCACGGCATCAGTTTGCACGTGGCGGTGATGCATCCCAAAAGCCGTGGCCAGGTGCGCTTGCGCTCTGCGGACCCGAAGGAAAAACCCCAGGTGGACGGCAACTTCCTCAGCCATCCAGAGGATTTGAACACCCTGGTAAAAGGCTTTCGCCTGGTGCGTAAATTGGCGGCGACTCCGGCCTTTGCCGAACGCTTGAGAGGCGAACTGGTGCCTGGGCCGAAGGTCAGCAGCACTGAGCACATCGAGCAGTGGATCAGGGAAAACCTGGGCACCGTGTTTCACCCGATAGGCACCTGCAAAATGGGCAACGATCCCATGGCGGTGGTCGATGACCAACTGCGTGTCCACGGCTTGCAACGATTGCGGGTAGCGGACGCGTCGATCATGCCGACCCTGATTACCGGTAATACCAACGCCGGCGCAATCATGATCGGCGAGAAAGCCTCGGACCTGCTGCTGGGCAAAGTGCAGCCGGAGCGGTAGTACGCCGAATGCTCCTGTGGCGGCCAGGTACTCAATCAACCTGAATAAAACGACCGTGGCCGCCACCCAGCCAGCCCTAGCATGTTGATCGGTGCCGTTTGAAACACCCCCTCAACGCTTGATGTTCTTCAAGTCCTCCAGCAGGCCCAACAGGGCCTCGAACTTCTCTGCACCCAGCTGATCCTGCAAGCGCTGGTAGTTGGCTTCCATGCAATGGCTCATGGATTCGAAACTCGCCTTGCCCTTGTCGGCCAGGGTCACCAATACACGGCGCTGGTCCTGCTCGGCCTTGCGCCGGTGCACCATGCCGGCAGCTTCCATGCGCACCAACACGCCGGTCATGCTCGGTTTGAGGATGCAGGCCAGTTCCGCCAACTGGTAAATCTCCAGCTCACCGTACTGTTCAAGGATGCGGATGATCCGCCATTGCTGTTCGGTCAGGCCGTGTTCGTTCAAGGACGGGCGGAAAAAGCTCATCGCGGCTTCGCGGGCTTGCAGCAGGGTCAAGGTCAGGGACTGGCGCGGTTTGGACATAGGGATCAGGGTCACGAAGTATTTAGTTAATAATTTAACGAAACTCTAGCATTCCCGGCCAGTGAGCGCGCTATAACTTGTTGGCAGCACCTGCCCATGGCGCGCTGAATCAAATGCCTGGGCACGCAGGGTCAAGACTTCCATCCCGCCAGGGCCCCTAATGGAGGCATCCGCTTTAGAGCCTTCCTTCACCTTTTCAGGCTGCGCCATGATCAACATCGAAACCCCTACGTATTACACCGCCACCAAAAAATACAACCTCAGTTTCCCCACGCTGGAGCAGGATATCGACGCCGATGTGGTGGTGATCGGCGGTGGTTTTTCCGGCATCAACACGGCCCTGGAACTGGCGGAAAAAGGCATTACCAACATTGTGGTGCTGGAAGCACGCTACCTGGGCTTCGGCGGCACCGGCCGCAATGGCGGGCAGATCATGGCCGGCATCGGCCATGACCTGGAGAAGATCAAGAAAGACGTGGGCGAAGACGGCCTGCGCCAGGTGTTCGAGATCAGCGACCTGGGCGCCGACATCATCAAGAACCGCATCGCCAAGTACAACATCGACGCGGATTTTTGCCACGGCTACGGCTACATGGGTTTCAACGCCCGCCAGGAAAAAACCCTGCGCGCCTGGGAAAAAGACTTCAAGTCGATCAACAGCCAGCACGAAATACGCTTTCTCGGCGGTTCCGACGTGCAGCAGATCATCGGCTCCAAGGCCTACACCAGCGCCCTGCTGCACATGGGCGGCGGGCACGTGCATTCGCTGAACCTGCTGCTGGGCGAAGCCACCGCATTGGCCAGCCATGGCGTGCGGATATTCGAGAACAGCCCGGCGCTGGAAGTCAGCTACGGCGAACGCATCACCGTGCGCACCGGCCGTGGTTCGGTGCGTGCGAGCAAGTTGCTGTGGGCCTGCGACAGTTTCCTCAACAAGCTGGAGCCAGAGCTGCACCGCTCGACCATCAACACCTACGCGTTCCAAATGATGACCGAGCCGTTGTCCGAGGAGTTGATCCAGCGCATCAGCCCAATTCGCGGGGCCTACAGCGACATTCGCCCAGTGATCGACTACTACCGCGTTACCAACGAGAACCGCCTGCTGTTCGGCGCCGCGACGCCGTTGGTGGAGCATATTCCCGGCGACCTCAAGGCCTGGAACCGCAACCTCATGCTGAAGATTTTCCCCTACCTCAAGGACGTGAAGATCGACCTGGCCTGGGGCGGCCCGATGGCCTGCAGCCCCAACCTGTTCCCGCAGATCGGCACCTTGCCGGGGCGCAGCAACGCGTTTTTCGTGCAGGGCTACTCCGGCTTCGGCGTGACCCCCAGCCACATCATCTGCAAGGTCTTGGCCGAAGGCATGAGCGAAGGCTCGGCACGCTACGACCTGGTCAGCTCGATTCATCGCCCGACCATCATCGGCAAGGACGCGATCCGCCCCTTGCTGCTGACGGCGGGTAAATCCTGGCACCAACTTTCCGGTTATTGGAACGGGCGCCGCTAACCCTATTTTTTACTCAACTGGAGCAACTGCCATGACCCTCACTACCCTCAAGCACAACGTCCAGCTGTCGGAACTCGACCCTTGGGGCACCGTGGCCGACCTCGGCTCCGAGATCCTCGAAGGCGAGGTGCGTGCCTTCGGCAAAATGACCTTCGGCGCCCCCACCGACCCGGTCAGCAGCGCGTACTTCGGCACCACCCAGGGCAAGTTCCGCATGGTCTACCCGTTCGCTGAACAGGCCACGGTGGTCACTGGCGAAGTGGTGCTGACCGACGAAACCACGGGCCAATCCACACACTACAGGGCCGGTGACAGCTGGTTCGTGACCAAGGGCACACCCGTGCTGTGGGAAGTGGTCAGCGAGAGTTTCGTCAAACACTACTTCGCCGTCGCCTAAGGAGGCGTGCCATGACAAGCTCTCCAGACTGGATCACCGTGGGCGCCCTGGCCGACGGTTTTGCCCCGCAAGCCTTCATCCTGCCCAACCTCGCCGAACTGGCCGGCAAGACCTTCATCCTGCACTTTGCCAATGGTTGGCAGATCGAGCATCGCTTTGAGCAAGAGCGCCTGGCCTGGCACGCCGCCGATGGCCACTCCAGCGGCAGCGCGCCTTACCGCGCCACCTCGATCCGCCCAGGCCTGTACCTGGTGGACTTCATCAAACAAGAAGCTGGGCACAGCTGGTCGATCAGCCTGGTGCTGGATACGCCGAACGCATCGTTCACGGCGGTGATCGGCCGTCTGCCGGATCAGCAAGCCACCCACGAAGGTCTCTACCACAGAGCTCTGGCCGGCAAGCCGCTGACCTCGGTCGAAGTTGACTTCCTCCACGGCAGTCTCGATCGTCCGTGGCAGGCCGGGCATTGCCAACATGCCCCCACCGACGAACTGGTGGGCCTGCGCAACCAATACCGCTATAGCCCCAGCGAAGTCTACGAGCACATCTATCTCAATGAACGCTTCTATGCCTGGCAGTGTTTGAAGGGTGTGGAGCAAGGCCTGTGCGATACCGACCGCTGCCATTACTACAAGATCGCCGATCAGTTGTACCTGTTCGTGTGGCAGGAAAAGATCGTGCCCACCCTCGGCCTGGTGCTGATCGACCTGCAACAGCACCGCAGTGACGGCAAAATCTTCGGCTATGCCGGGACGTCGTTCGATGCGCTGTCGAACTTTCCGGTCAGTTCCTATTGCCAGGTGCTCAACCGCACGGAGTACCCCCGTGACTGAGCCGCGCACGGTACTGATCACCGGAGCCGGTACCGGCATCGGCGCGGCCTGCGCACGGTTATACGCCGAAGAAGGCGCACGCCTGGTGCTGGTGGGCCGGCGTCGCGAGCCGCTGGAACAGGTGGCGCGCGAAACGGGTGGGCTGATCCTGGTGGGCGATGCCGCCTGCCCGGACACCTGGGAGGGTTTCATCCGCCAGATCCGCGAGCATTATGGTCGCCTCGATGTGCTGCTGGCCTGCGCTGGTGGGCATGGCCTGGGCAGCGCGACCCAGACCCTCCCCGCCACCTGGGCAGACGCCCTGCGCAGTAACCTCGACAGCGCGTTCTACAGTGCCCGCGCCTGCCTGCCGCTGCTGCAGGCAAGCGCAGGCAACATCGTACTGATCGGCTCCATTGCCTCGCTGGCAGCGGGGCCTGAAGTGTGCGGCTACACCACGGCCAAGCATGCATTGCTGGGGTTGAACCGCTCATTGGCACGGGACTACGGCCCTCACGGCGTGCGGGTGAACACAGTATGTCCAGGCTGGGTACACACGCCCATGGCCGATGCGGAAATGCAGCCGTTGATGGACACTTATGGCGATAGCTTGCAGCAGGCCTATGCACGGGTGTGCGCCGACGTCCCTTTGCGACGAGCCGCCCAGCCAGAGGAAATCGCCAAGGTGTGCCGCTTCCTGGCATCCAGTGATGCCTCGATCATGACCGGTGCCACGGTGGTAGCCGACGGCGGTTCAAGCATCGTCGACGTCCCGACCCTGGCCTTCGCCCATTTGGAGAACCTCCATGAATGACCTGGAATTCAGCGGACAAGTGGTGTTGGTCACCGGGGGTGCCCAAGGTATCGGGCGTGGCATCGTCGAAGCGTTCGCTCAGCGTGGCGCGCGGGTCGTGATTGCCGATCGCCTGTTGGAACAGGCCCTGGGCGTGGCCGCTGAGTTATGCGCGCAAGGTTATTGCGTGGAAGCGCTGGGCGTAGACCTGGCAGAAGCCGAGGCGGTATTCACCTGCGTCAAGGGGCTGACCCGGCTCGACACCGTGGTGCACAACGCCGGCTATTTTCCATTGACCGCCCTGGAAGACATCACCCCGGCACTCCTGCAGCGCACCTTGGCGGTCAACCTGTCGGCGCTGTTCTGGCTGACTCAGGCGGCGTTGCCGATGTTCCGCGCACAAGGCCGAGGCTGTGTGCTGGTGACGTCCTCCGTTACCGGCAACCGGGTCGGCTACCCTGGGCTGAGTCATTACGCGGCGTCCAAGGCCGGGGTCAACGGGTTTATCCGCAATGCGGCGCTGGAGTTGGCGCCGTTGAACGTGCGGGTCAACGGTGTAGAACCCGGCATGATCGCCACCCCGGCGATGGGCAATCTGGGCGACGCCTCGCTGAACGACAGCATCGCCAGCCGCGTGCCCCTGGGGCGTTTGGGCGTAGCGGCGGATATCGCGGGAGCCATGCTGTTTCTAGCGTCCGACCTCGCCAGCTATATCACCGGTCAGACCCTGGTGGTGGATGGTGGATCTACCCTGCCGGAAGTCTGACCCCCTTCAAACTCTAATTGTAGTGAGCGGGCTTGCCC
>NZ_JBOICG010000530.1:0-2953 GCF_050739995.1 Pseudomonas sp.
CGTTTGGCGTGTCTTTGATCTCCACCAGCGCTACGGTTTCGCCCAAGTTCTGGCCAAACTCCAGGCCATCGCTATGCGCCAACACTGAGCCAGCTGCGCTTAGCGATGTCTGTCGGTAGCCACTACCAACGGTGACCCCCGCGCCGACTTGGGCAAACGGTGCACGGTATCCGAGCATAGCGGAGCCGTTATTGCCGGAATTGTCCGAACGGTTGGCGTTAATATTGTAAGTCAGGTCGCCATTGTTCCCACTCAGTCCCGCCCGCTGATCCAGACTGCCGTCATTGTTACGAGTGACTGAGTAGGTGCCGGTGCTGCGGGTCTGGCCGATAGGCATCGAAACGGTAAACACCACTTGGTTATTCTGCCCATAGTTATCGGCCATGGTTTTACTGGCGTATACACCGTAGGTCACGCCTTTGTGCTGGGTATTGAAACCCACTTGCATTTGCTTGTCTTGGCGCGAGGTGCTCCAGTAGTTCTGCTGACTCAAGTTAAGGTAGAACGAACCGTAGCTGTCTAGCGCCTGGTTGATGCTGGCCTCAACTTTGCTGCGTTTAGACATGTTGTAGTCGCTAGGCTCTTGCAGACGTACCGCTTCTTCGAAGTCACGGTACCCTTCGGTGGAATAACGATAACCAGCGAAACGCACTGACGTGCCAGTATTGAAGGCCTTACCGTAACGTACACCGAAACTCTGACCTTTTTGCTTAGCAGATTGAGTCGTGGGGATCTGAGGTACGTCGGTCTGGGCTTGAGTAATATCAATCGACACAGCACCCAGGCTACCAAGGCTTTTACCCACGCCTACTACCCCAGCATTATAGAAATTTGCGCCCAACAGACCACCGTACAGGGTTAAATCGAAGGGCAGGCCGTATGCAAGCGAGGCTTGAACAAACCGCGGGCGCTGCTCCCCGTCAACTGCGTTGTACTCACCCACGGTTGCGCTATAACGCCAAGTTTTTTCCCGTAGCATGTTGCCCAAGGTGGCATAGGGTTGGGTAAACCGGCGCTCACGGCCGTCGGCCTCGGTGATAACGATTTCTAAGTCACCACTGCCCGATGCGGCATTGAGGTCGTCGATTTCGAAGGCACCTGGTGCAACATAGGTGGTGTAGAGGGAATAACCATTCTGACGGACCTCGACCTTGGCCTGGGTTTCGGCGATGCCACGGATGATAGGCGCATAGCCCTGCATCGAGTCGGGTAACATCCCCATGTCCGACGCTAGCTGAACGCCGCGAAAAGGGATGCTGTCGAAAACATCTCCAGGAGTGAAACTTTCCCCCACTGTTAGAGTGCCTTTGACGGTAGTCATATCGCGTTGGGCGAAGGTGTTGCTGCGCTGCCACTCTCGCTTGCCATCTTCCTCCTGGCTGAACGAAGAGCTAGTGCGAAAGCGCCAGTCGCCTAAGTTGAAACCGCCATTGGTGTAGAGGTTGTATTGGGTGCCACTGCCTCGAGCATCAGACTGGGTTTGTGCGGCAGAGAACTGATAGCTGAGCATCACGGCGTTGATACCACTATCCCAGTCTTGGGGGGCTACATAGCCAGCCGCGTCACGACGCAAGGCGATTTGAGGCACGCTGATATCGAGAGCCAGGCGGTTCGCGTCGAAGCTTACAGATGCACCGTCGACCACACTTGCCAGATCGATACATTCAGGCTGCTCCTCACCAGGCACCTGAAATGCTTCTAGCTTGATTCCCATTTCTTTAAGAAACGTCTCCGAGAGGCACACGCGTACTTCGCCGCTTTTTTCATCCTTGACGAAGGGCATATCGCGACGATCAAAAAAGCTCTGATTCAGGCGGATCGTCACCGGATAGGTACCAGGGCCGATGCTGCCGCTATTAGCGATGGCGTCAAGGTCCAGATTCGGTCCTGCATTTGTGCCACCGAATGACTGCATGAAGCTGGAGTCAAATTTCTCCGGCTCATTGGCGTGCGCAATGCTGCCCATCAACGCAGCCAGTATGGCGGCGGACAAGCGCAACGGGTGAAAATGCACGGACGGGCAGTCAAGGTTCAGGGCATCGATTCGCATGACAATACTCAATACGCTGCCACCACGCTGTATAAACGACGTGTAGGCTCGTTCATGAAGAGAAAGTAAGAGCGTTATGGAGCGCTGCTTAGGGATACTTTTGAGGGCTCGCTGTAGCCGCCGAAATCGTTAATCGCGGAGAACATCACCTCACCGCTGCGGCCGGTGAAACCTGGTACGGCGTAACGTTGGCTGCTCATGGGCGCGACCATTTTCGGTTCGTTGACCTCAACGACCTGGGCGCCGGCGCTAAGCTTCACGCCAATGAATGAGACATGAAACGCGGAAGGGTTATTGACTACCAGCACAGCTTTACCTTGCTCCTGCACTAGGCTCCAGCGCAGTTGTGGCAGTGCGTCCAGCGAATTACCCTTAAGGCCAGTTGGGCGGTAGAACAACTTGATGCGGGTACGCATGGCGATCTTCAGTGTGTTCTCGTCAGTCTTGCCGGCCACCGGAATTTCCTGAGCATTGAAGTAGAACACCGACTCGCGATCATCAGGCAGTGTGCCGGGGACTTTCTGTATTCGAACCACTTGCTCTTTGTGTGGGGCCAGGCGAAACAGCGGCGGCGTTGCCACAAACGGGGTTGCAGTGGTGTTGTCATCGGCTTCTGTGTTAATCCAAGTCTGTACTGCATATGGTTGTGTGGTGGTGTTGCCGACAGTAATAGAGGCGTCACGTTTGTTGCCGTCAAACACGATACGCGTGCCGCCGAGCATCAAACCTGCCTGGCTTACACCGCTGAGCAACGCGCTACTGATAAATAGAGCCAGAACTGCAGTTGTTTTGAAGGGGGTCGTAAAATGCTTCATTTCGATCATCCTCTTGGCACTACAACCATTAAGGGTTGCGGCGAGGGAGCGGTCAGCCAAGGGCCGATGCCCTTGGCTGTTCATCGAC
>NZ_JBOICG010000531.1:0-12517 GCF_050739995.1 Pseudomonas sp.
AAACTGCCCGCATGGTAGTTCGTCAGCCGCTGGAACTGACCGAGACAGTTGAAAAGTTCGACATCTACGTCACCGTTATCGGTGGCGGTGTAAGTGGTCAAGCTGGCGCAATCCGCCACGGTATCACTCGCGCACTGATGAGCTACGACGAAACCCTGCGTAGCGCTCTGCGCAAAGCTGGCTTCGTTACTCGCGATGCTCGTGAAGTTGAACGTAAGAAAGTCGGTCTGCGTAAAGCGCGTAAGCGTCCGCAGTACTCGAAGCGTTAATTCGCTTTACGTTCCACAAAAACGCCCAGCCTCCTCACGGAGCTGGGCGTTTTTTATTGCCTGCGATTTATGCAGAAATTTCGCCGTGACAACTTGCCACATCCGTAGACCCCCTATACTACAAGGCTTGGAGGGGGAGCTCCGGGCAATTCCCTTGTCATACGTGGGGCTTTTCATTACCATCCGTCAAAATTTTTATAAGTAAAGATTCAACACTTAGTAGACGCCTGATTTAACAGGCCAAAAAGCTGATGGGAGAGGACTGAATGAGCAATGACGGCGTGAATGCAGGCCGGCGTCGCTTCTTGGTAGCAGCCACATCCGTGGTGGGTGCTGCAGGAGCGGTGGGGGCTGCGGTCCCGTTCGTGGGGTCATGGTTTCCCAGTGCCAAGGCGAAAGCCGCAGGTGCACCGGTGAAGGTGAATGTCAGCAAGATCGACCCAGGCCAGCAAATGATTGCTGAGTGGCGCGGTCAGCCAGTGTTCATCGTTCGTCGTACCGAGGAGATCCTGGGGAATCTGAAGAAAATCGAAGGTCAGCTGTCTGACCCGGACTCGAAGAATTCCGACCAACCCGCTTACGTCGATAAGGAAATTCGTTCGATCAAGCCAGAGATCCTGCTGCTGATCGGTATCTGCACCCACCTGGGCTGCTCGCCTACTTTCCGTCCGGAAGTTGCTCCTGCCGACCTCGGCAAAGACTGGGTCGGTGGCTATTTCTGCCCTTGCCATGGTTCTCACTATGACCTGGCTGGCCGCGTCTACAAGTCACAACCCGCACCCTTGAACCTGCCGGTTCCGCCACATCATTACGAGACTGACAGTGTCATTGTCATTGGCGTCGACGAGGGGGAGAAAGCCTGATGAGCAAGTTCATGGATTGGGTGGATGCGCGTTTCCCCGCCACTAAAATGTGGGAAGACCACCTCAGCAAGTATTACGCGCCAAAAAACTTCAACTTCTTCTATTTCTTCGGCTCCCTGGCGCTCCTGGTGCTGGTCAACCAGATCGTCACAGGCGTGTGGCTGACGATGAGCTACACGCCGTCGGCAGAAGAAGCGTTCGCCTCTGTCGAGTACATCATGCGTGACGTCGAGTACGGCTCGATCCTGCGCCTGCTGCACTCCACTGGCGCTTCGGCGTTCTTCATCGTCGTCTACCTGCACATGTTCCGGGGCTTGCTCTACGGTTCGTACCAGAAGCCTCGCGAGCTGGTGTGGGTTTTCGGCATGCTGATTTATCTGGCGTTGATGGCCGAAGCCTTCATGGGCTACCTGCTGCCATGGGGCCAGATGTCGTACTGGGGCGCCCAGGTGATCATTTCGCTGTTCGGTGCGATCCCGGTCATCGGCAACGACCTGACCCAGTGGATCCGTGGTGACTACCTGATCTCCGGCATCACCCTGAACCGCTTCTTCGCCCTGCACGTTGTTGCGTTGCCGATCGTGATTCTCGGCCTGGTGGTCTTGCATATCCTGGCGCTGCACGAAGTGGGTTCCAACAACCCGGATGGCGTGGACATCAAGAAGCATAAAGACGAGAACGGCGTGCCGTTGGATGGCATTCCATTCCATCCGTACTACACCGTGAAGGACATTGTCGGCGTAGTCGTCTTCCTGTTTATCTTCTGCTCGATCGTGTTCTTTTTCCCGGAGATGGGTGGTTATTTCCTGGAGAAGCCTAACTTCGAACAGGCCAACGCTTTCAAGACGCCTGAGCATATTGCCCCGGTCTGGTACTTCACGCCGTTCTACGCCATCTTGCGGGCAATCCCTGACAAGCTGATGGGCGTGATGGCGATGGGGGCTTCGATCGCGCTGCTGTTCGTGCTGCCGTGGCTCGACCGAAGCCCGGTCAAGTCCATGCGCTATAAAGGCTGGCTGAGCAAGATCTGGCTGTGGGTGTTCTGCATTGCGTTCGTGATCCTGGGTGTGCTCGGCGTATTGGCGCCGACCCCAGAGCGCACGCTGCTGTCGCAGATCTGCACCTTCCTGTACTTCGCCTACTTCATTCTGATGCCGTTCTACACCCGGCTCGAGAAGACCAAACCGGTTCCGGAAAGGGTGACTGGCTGATGAAAAAGTTATTCGTTGCTTTGATGCTTGCGGCGCTGCCGCTCCTGTCTTTCGCTGCCGAACATGGTCCTGATCTGGAAAAAGTCGATATCGACGTCTCCGACAAGGCCGCCATGCAAGACGGTGCACGCACGTTCGCCAACTACTGCATGGGCTGCCACAGCGCCAAGTTCCAGCGATATGAGCGTGTTGCCGATGACCTGGGCATTCCTCACGAAGTGATGCTCGATAACCTGGTGTTCACTGGCGCCAAGATTGGCGACCACATGAACATCGGCATGCAGCCGGCGGACGCCAAGGCCTGGTTTGGTGCTGCACCACCTGATCTGACGCTGGTAGCGCGTGTGCGTGGCACTGATTGGTTGTATGGCTACCTGAAATCCTTCTACGAAGACCCGGCGCGTCCATGGGGCGTCAACAACAAGGTGTTCCCGAACGTCGGCATGCCTAACGTTCTGGTCAGCCTTCAGGGCCGTCAAGTGGTAGGATGTAAGCAGGTTCAGGTCGTTGAAGACGGCAAGAAGCAATATGATCCGTTGACCGGTACGCCTTTGACTCACGAAGCGTGCGATCAACTGACCATTGTGCCCAAGACCGGTGCGCTGAACGAAGAGCAGTTCGACGAGAAGGTCAAGAACCTGGTGACCTTCCTGGCCTACTCGGCCAACCCGGTCAAATTGCAGCACCAACGTATCGGTACCTATGTGTTGCTGTACCTGGCTTTCTTCTTTGTATTCGCTTATCTGCTCAAGCGCGAATACTGGAAGGATGTGCATTGATCCAACCGTAAGCAATTGCTGTTAATCTTGCGCGCCCAGCGGCATCTCTGAACATGTAGCAGTCTGGTTGAACCGGACGTTACGGAGATGCTCTCTGGGCGCGCTCGTTTTTGAGCTTTCGATAATTTCAACAAGCGAGGAGGACCGCCATGGGCGTGACCAATCGGTTGGCCTGTTACTCCGACCCCGCCGACCACTATTCCCACCGAGTGCGTATCGTGCTCGCAGAGAAGGGTGTCAGCGCCGAGATCATCAGTGTGGAGGCGGGCCGTCAGCCGCCTAAGCTGATCGAAGTGAACCCTTACGGCAGCTTGCCCACCCTGGTCGACCGTGACCTGGCGTTGTGGGAGTCGACCGTGGTGATGGAATACCTGGATGAGCGTTACCCGCATCCACCTTTGCTGCCGGTGTATCCGGTGGCGCGTGCCAACAGCCGCCTGCTGATCCATCGGATCCAGCGTGACTGGTGCGGGCTGGTGGATGTGATTCTGGATTCACGTACAAAGGAAGCCGTTCGAGTACAGGCGCGTAAGGAATTGCGCGAGAGCCTGACCGGCGTTTCGCCGCTGTTTGCCGATAAGCCTTTTTTCCTCAGTGAGGAACAAAGTTTGGTGGATTGCTGCCTATTACCGATACTCTGGCGTTTGCCGATTCTCGGTATTGAATTGCCGCGGCCGGCCAAGCCGCTGCTTGATTACATGGAGCGCCAGTTTGCGCGTGAGGCTTTCCAGGCGAGTCTGTCTGGTGTCGAACGCGATATGCGCTAAGGCTTAAGGAGCCGCTGATGAACTCCAGTCGACCCTACCTGGTCCGCGCGCTCTATGAGTGGATTGTGGACAACGATTGCACCCCGCACATGCTGGTCAATTCCGAATTTCCTGCGGTTCAGGTGCCGCAGGGTTTTGCCAGTGACGGGCAGATCGTTCTGAACGTATCACCCAGCGCCGTGCGCCATCTGCACATGGACAACGAAGCGGTCAGCTTCGAAGGACGTTTTGGCGGTGTGCCACATACGCTGTACGTGCCGATTGGCGCCATTCTTGGGATCTACGCCCGAGAAAATGGCCAAGGCATGGTATTTGATCTGGAGTCGCCTTTAGGGGAAGACGAATCGATCGAAGGTGAAGACGGCGATGATGTGCCGCCACCGGATGCCGAACCACCGCGCCCTAGCGGTCGGCCGAGCCTGAAAGTGGTGAAGTAAGCGGTTTTCATCCAGATGTGAACTCTGAAAATGCCTCGGCTTGTGCCGGGGCATTTTTTTGCGCGGATGATAACGATGAAAGTCGTGAGTGGACGGTGATCGTACAACCGCCATGGGCTATGATGCGTGCTCAAGTTCGCCGAGAAAGATGATTCATCATGGATAACGCCAACACCGCCCCTCGTCTTCCCCGCAAGCGCCGCAGCCTTGCCCAGGAATTGGTCACGGTGTTGTCCGAGCAGATCCGCGATGGTCAACTCAAACGAGGCGACAAGTTGCCCACCGAGTCGGCGATCATGGACGCCCACGGAGTCAGCCGCACGGTGGTGCGTGAAGCGATCTCGCGGTTGCAGGCGGCAGGACAGGTGGAAACCCGTCACGGTATCGGCACTTTTGTGTTGGATACACCAAGCCCCAGCGGCTTTCGGATTGACCCGGCCACGGTCGTGACCTTGCGAGATGTGCTGGCGATCCTGGAGCTGCGAATCAGCCTGGAAGTGGAGTCTGCCGGCCTGGCCGCTTTACGCCGTAGCGATGAACAATTGGCCGCTATGCGCGCAGCTCTCGATGCCCTGAATGAAAGCGCGGCACATGCTGGCGATGCGGTAGCGTCGGACTTTGCGTTCCATCTGGAGATCGCATTGTCCACCGGCAACCGCTACTTCACCGACATCATGACCCACCTGGGCACCAGCATCATCCCGCGTACCCGCTTGAATTCGGCGCGCCTGGCCCATGACGACCAACAGCATTACATGGGCCGCTTGAGCCGCGAGCATGAAGAGATTTATGAGGCGATTGCGCGCCAGGACTCGGATGCGGCGCGGGCGGCGATGAGACTGCATTTGACGAATAGTCGAGAGAGGCTGCGCCATGCCCATGAAGAGGCGGAGGCGCAGCGGGGATAAGGTAGTAGGGCGTTTAGGTGAGTTCAAATTCAATTTCGATCACTTTGGCGTCGTTGTCATAATGGAAAGTCTTGCCAATCACTGTCGCCACTGGGTCCCCCGGAAATGCAAGTTTGTCCCCGATATTGGGTAGCTCCTCAATTAGAACGTTCGAAATGCTGTTTTTTTTGCCTTTGAATTTAACCTTGATTTCATTAGCCATGATTAAGCCTCATTGAGCAGGAAGAACGTTAGGTAAATGCCCGCACATCAGTGCGGGCCCAATCACGTTAGGATGGCTGGAAATGCGGTGATACTGTCAGAATTCACAGTTCTGACGAGCGGTATCAAACACGCCAGTGGCGGAACTCAGCTCAAGGCAGCGGCGTATTCGGCTTGTAATCCTTCAACAACAAATACGTACTCCACCCCCACCAATCGTTCGTCCAGTGCTTGTCGTTCAGGTTATTCACATCCTGACGGCGCAGCACCTTGTCCCCTTCCATCTTGAACAGCGGCGAGAAGTTATTCGCCGGGTTCTGCGCTGCATTCAGGTCAGGCACATACAACGGTGCCTTGAAATTGGCCGGGGAGGGGGCTACGCCGCTGATAAAGGTGGCGAAGATTTCATCGGCCGACGCCTGTACTGCGCGTTTGACCTGTACTCGGTTGTCCGCATCGATGGTGTCGAAGTAGCGTTTATCCCCATAGGCATGCCATTGATCACCCATGGCGTTGCGTACCTTGAGCCCGAACTTACTGTCTTCATCGTGCATGAAACGGCTGATTAGCGAGCCCAGCTCACCCGGTGTCACCACGGCGGCCAGTTGCTTGCGAGGTACGCGCAGGTGGCCGGCGGAGAACAGATCGGTCAAAAAGTGATCAGCAAAACTGTTCATGGCATAGGCCAGCTCCAGTGCCTGGTCGGTGCCGGTTTGATGCGCAACCACTGCCTGTTGCAGCGCTGCCGTATGGCCAGCCAGGTACGCCGACAACGCCCATTCACCGAAGTGGTCGGCGTTGTCCGCCGCCAACTTCAAGTAGCGTCCCAGTGGAATCAGCGCGGAAACGGCACTGCCGCCACCGGTAATGCGATTCCATTCTTCAGACAACGTATCACCCAGCGCGTCATAAGCTTCATGGGGCTGCTTGCCATCCTTGATGGCCTGGTTGACCGCGTTGATCTCCTTTTGCATCACCGCGAGGATTTTCTTGGCTTCTTCCCGCGACGCCGGTAGCACGGCCAGCGAATTAAACGCTGCGGTAAAGCGCTGCACGCGATCGGCTGGGGAAGCGCCATCGCTGATGGCCTGGCCAGGGATGCCGTAGAAATCACCCCCCAAGGCAATCACTTGACCGTAGGTCAGCGCCAGTCCGTTGGGCAGATGCAGTTCGACTTGTCGTGCTGGGATCGCTGGCGCGTCCTTGACGAAACGCAGCAGGGTGTCATCACCGATGGCGGTGTGTTCACCCCCTTCGAAGCGCAGGGTAGGTGGGTTTTTTTCGGGTGTCGCGAGTTCAAGACCTGACATGTTAGCTCCTTGCTATGTCGTAGGAATCTTCCTTAATAACTGTATGTATATACAGCTATTTGGATCATAGAGGAATAATTTCCTACGTCAAGCACGGGTGTCTAAACGTTCAGTCGTGGGGGAGGGCCGATGAATTGCAGTTGACGAATCTTTTTATAGTTGTACGATGACGTACGACATCATCAAAACCAACAACAACCTTTCGACAGAAAGTCTTTGCCCAGGGTGTTCGAATAATGAATCCACAAGAACTGAAGTCCATCCTCTCCCACGGTTTGCTGTCTTTCCCGGTGACCGATTTCAATGCCCAGGGTGACTTTCACCAGGCGGGCTATATCAAGCGTCTGGAGTGGCTGGCCCCTTACGGCGCCACGGCCTTGTTCGCTGCCGGTGGCACCGGTGAGTTTTTCTCCCTGGCCGCCAGCGAATATTCCCAAGTGGTGAAGACCGCTGTTGATACCTGTGCGACCAGCGTGCCGATCCTGGCCGGTGTGGGTGGTTCGACCCGTCAGGCCATCGAGTACGCCCAGGAAGCCGAACGCCTGGGTGCAAAAGGCTTGCTGCTGCTGCCGCACTACCTGACCGAAGCCAGCCAGGACGGGGTTGCCGCTCACGTGGAAGCCGTGTGCAAATCGGTCAAGATCGGCGTGGTGGTGTACAACCGAAACGTCTGCCGCCTGACTGCGCCTTTGTTGGAGCGCCTGGCCGAGCGATGCCCGAACTTGATCGGCTACAAGGATGGCTTGGGTGACATTGAGTTGATGGTGTCGATTCGTCGTCGTCTCGGCGACCGTTTCAGCTACCTGGGCGGACTGCCGACGGCAGAGGTTTACGCCGCTGCCTACAAGGCCCTGGGCGTGCCGGTGTACTCCTCGGCGGTGTTCAACTTCATCCCGAAAACCGCGATGGACTTCTACCACGCGATTGCCAAGGACGATCACACCACCGTCGCCAAGATCATCGACAACTTCTTCCTGCCTTACCTCGATATCCGTAATCGCAAGGCGGGTTATGCCGTGAGCATCGTCAAGGCTGGCGCCAAGATCGCCGGCTACGACGCAGGCCCGGTCCGTACCCCGCTGACCGACCTGCTGCCGGAAGAGTATGAAGCCCTGGCCGCGCTGATCGACAAGCAAGGTCCGCAGTAACTTATCAACAAGGCCGCTGAGCAATCAGCGGCCTTTTGCGTCAGGAGAAGATTTGTGTCCCAAGCCAAGCGTTTTGAAAACTACATCAACGGCGAGTGGGTGGCCGGCGCCGACTACTGCGTCAATCTCAACCCGTCGGAGTTGTCCGATGTCATCGGCGAATACGCCAAGGCTGACGTAGCCCAGGTCAACGCTGCCATCGATGCGGCCCGCGCTGCGTTTCCTGCATGGTCAATGTCGGGCATTCAGGCTCGTCACGATGCCCTGGATAAAGTCGGCAGCGAAATCCTCGCCCGTCGCGAAGAACTCGGCACCTTGCTGGCCCGGGAAGAGGGCAAGACCCTGCCCGAAGCCATCGGCGAAGTGACTCGCGCTGGGAATATCTTCAAGTTCTTCGCCGGTGAGTGCCTGCGCCTGTCCGGTGATTACGTACCGTCGGTGCGCCCGGGCGTCAATGTTGAAGTCACCCGCGAAGCCTTGGGCGTGGTCGGCCTGATCACCCCGTGGAATTTCCCGATTGCTATCCCTGCCTGGAAAATTGCCCCAGCCCTGGCCTACGGCAACTGCGTGGTGATCAAACCGGCTGAACTGGTGCCGGGCTGCGCCTGGGCCCTGGCGGAAATCATCTCTCGCGCCGGTTTCCCCGCCGGTGTGTTCAACCTGGTGATGGGCAGCGGCCGTGTGGTCGGTGATGTGTTGGTCAACAGTCCGAAAGTCGACGGCATCAGTTTTACTGGCTCCGTGGGCGTAGGCCGTCAGATCGCCGTGAGCTGCGTGTCGCGCCAGGCCAAAGTGCAGTTGGAAATGGGCGGCAAGAACCCGCAGATCATCCTCGATGACGCCGACCTCAAGCAGGCCGTCGAGCTGTCGGTGCAGAGTGCGTTCTACTCCACCGGCCAGCGTTGCACCGCATCGAGTCGCTTGATTGTCACCGACGCCATCCACGACCGGTTCGTCGCGGCCATGGCCGAGCGTATGAAGTCGATCAAGGTCGGGCACGCCCTGAAAAGCGGCACTGATATCGGCCCGGTCGTGTCCCAGGCCCAATTGGACCAAGATTTGAAATACATCGATATCGGTCAAAGCGAGGGCGCACGGCTAGTGAGCGGTGGCGGTCTGGTGACATGCGATACCGAAGGTTACTTCCTGGCGCCCACGCTGTTTGCCGACAGCGAGGCCGCCATGCGCATCAGCCGTGAAGAGATTTTCGGCCCGGTGGCCAACGTGGTACGCGTGGCGGATTACGACGCGGCGCTGGCCATGGCCAACGACACCGAGTTCGGTCTGTCGGCCGGTATCGCCACCACGTCGCTGAAGTACGCCAACCACTTCAAGCGCCACTCCCAGGCCGGGATGGTGATGGTCAACCTGCCGACCGCCGGTGTGGATTACCACGTTCCGTTCGGTGGCCGTAAGGGCTCATCCTACGGTTCGCGTGAGCAAGGTCGCTATGCGCAAGAGTTCTACACGGTGGTGAAGACCAGCTACATCGGTTCGTAACTCGCAACACCTGTCGGCACCGGTTCCTGTGGGAGCTGGCTTGCCTGCGATAGCATCACCGCGGTGTCACAGACACACCGAGGTGCCTGCATCGCGGGCAAGCCCGGCTCCCACATAAAGCGGTCCCCGCGCTGAAAACAGAAAACCATTACCCGCAAAAAAAATAATTAGTGGGAGTACTTCTTCATGCAAGCGACCAAGCCGACCCACGTCCGCTATTTGATCCTGCTCATGCTGTTTCTGGTGACCACGATCAACTACGCCGACCGGGCCACTATCGCTATCGCCGGCTCCAGCCTGCAAAAAGACCTCGGCATCGACGCGGTCACCCTCGGCTACATCTTCTCCGCATTCGGTTGGGCCTATGTGGCCGGGCAAATCCCCGGTGGCTGGTTGCTGGACCGGTTCGGTTCGAAAAAAGTCTATGCCCTGAGTATCTTCACCTGGTCACTGTTCACTGTGTTGCAAGGCTATGTGGGTGAGTTCGGGGTTTCCACGGCAGTGGTGGCGCTGTTCATGTTGCGTTTCTTGGTGGGGTTGGCGGAAGCACCGTCGTTTCCCGGAAATGCCCGTATTGTCGCAGCGTGGTTTCCTACAGCGGAGCGCGGTACGGCATCGGCCATCTTCAACTCGGCACAGTACTTCGCCACCGTGCTGTTTGCACCGCTGATGGGCTGGATCGTCTACACCTTCGGCTGGCAGCATGTATTTATCGTGATGGGGGGCATCGGCATCCTGTTCTCGCTGATCTGGCTGAAAGTTATCCACAGCCCGCGTCAACACCCGATGATCAACGAGGCTGAACTCAACCACATCGCCGCTAACGGTGCGATGGTCGACATGGACCAGGACAAGGCCAAAGGCCGGAAAACCGACGGCCCCAAGTGGGATTACATCCGCCAACTGCTGACCAATCGCATGATGCTCGGCGTTTACCTGGGCCAGTACTGCATCAATGGCATCACCTATTTCTTCCTGACCTGGTTCCCGGTGTACTTGGTGCAGGAGCGTGGCATGACCATTCTCAAGGCCGGGTTCATTGCGTCGTTGCCGGCGATCTGCGGGTTTATCGGTGGCGTGCTGGGTGGCCTGCTTTCCGACTACCTGCTGCGCAAGGGCCATTCGCTGACGTTCGCACGCAAGGCGCCGATTATTGGTGGGTTGCTGGTGTCGTGCAGCATCGTGGCGTGCAATTACGTGGATATCGAGTGGATGGTGGTGGGCTTCATGGCCTTGGCCTTTTTCGGCAAGGGCGTTGGCGCACTGGGTTGGGCGGTGGTGTCCGACACTTCGCCGAAACAAATCGCGGGGTTGAGCGGCGGTTTATTCAACATGTTTGGCAACCTGGCCTCCATCAGCACGCCGATTGTGATCGGTTACATCATCAGCACCACCGGCTCGTTCAAGTGGGCGCTGGTGTTCGTCGGCGCCAACGCGCTGCTGGCGGTGTTCAGCTACCTGGTGATTGTCGGCCCGATCAAGCGTGTGGTGCTCAAAGAACCACCCAGCAGCCAAGGGCCTGAGCTGACTAAATTTACCCAAGCGCATTCCTGAGGGGCGATGTGATGCAGTTGATTGAACATGCCGATTCGCCGCGCTCCATTCGTTTGCACGAACGCGACAATGTGGTGATCGTGGTCAACGACCAAGGCGTACCGGCCGGTACCGAGTTTCCGGACGGCTTGGTGACAGTGGATTTCATCCCCCAGAGCCACAAGGTGACCCTGGAAGACATTCCAGAAGGCGGCCGGATCATTCGCTATGGTCAGACCATTGGTTACGCCCTGGCGCCGATTCCCCGTGGCAGTTGGGTGCAGGAAGACCAACTGCGCATGCCTACTGCGCCGCCACTGGACAGTTTGCCGCTATCCACCGAGGTGCCTGAGACTCAAGCGCCACTGGAAGGATTTACCTTCGAGGGATATCGCAACGCTGATGGCACCGTGGGTACGCGCAATATCCTCGGCATCACTACCACGGTGCAGTGCGTCACCGGTGTGCTGGACCATGCGGTCAAGCGCATCAAGGCCGAATTGCTACCCAAGTACCCGCACGTCGATGACGTGGTGGCGCTGACCCACAGCTACGGCTGCGGCGTGGCGATCACTGCGACAGATGCCTACATTCCGATTCGCACGGTACGCAACCTGGCACGCAACCCGAACCTGGGAGGCGAAGCGTTGGTGATCAGCCTGGGGTGCGAGAAGTTGCAGGCCGGGCAGGTGATGCATGACAACGACAGTTCCGTCGACCTGAGTGAGCCGTGGTTGTATCGCCTGCAGGATTCCAGCCACGGCTTCACGGAAATGATCGAGCAGATCATGGCGCTGGCGGAAACACGCTTGAAGAAGCTCGACCAGCGCCGCCGTGAAACCGTGCCGGCGTCTGAGCTGATCCTGGGGATGCAGTGCGGCGGTAGTGATGCGTTTTCCGGCATCACCGCCAACCCGGCGTTGGGGTACGCCTCGGACTTGCTATTGCGGGCCGGGGCGACGGTGATGTTTTCCGAAGTGACTGAAGTCCGCGATGCCATCTACTTGCTGACGTCTCGTGCCCAGAACGAGGACGTTGCCCGGGAGTTGGTCAGGGAAATGGACTGGTACGACCGCTACTTGGCCAAGGGCGAGGCGGATCGCAGTGCCAACACCACGCCGGGCAACAAGAAGGGCGGGTTGTCGAACATTGTCGAGAAGTCCCTGGGTTCGATCGTCAAATCCGGTAGCAGTGCGATCAACGGCGTGCTTGGCCCAGGCGAGCGGTTCAAGGGCAAGGGCCTGATTTTCTGCGCGACACCGGCCAGCGACTTTGTGTGTGGCACCTTGCAACTGGCGGCGGGGATGAACCTGCATGTGTTCACCACCGGGCGTGGTACGCCGTATGGGTTGGCAATGGCGCCGGTGGTGAAGGTGTCGACCCGCACGGAGTTGGCGCAGCGTTGGCCGGACCTCATCGATATCGACGCCGGGCGCATTGCCACCGGGCGCGCGAGTATCGAAGAGTTGGGGTGGGAGCTGTTTCATTTCTACCTGGATGTGGCGAGTGGCAAAAAGCAGACGTGGGCGGAGCGGCATAAGCTGCATAACGACATCACCTTGTTCAACCCAGCCCCCATCACCTGAGACTG
>NZ_JBOICG010000532.1:0-7972 GCF_050739995.1 Pseudomonas sp.
TACCAGCATCGCGCACGCCATCGACGGTCAGGCTCTGTTCGGAGGAAAACCCACGGATCGAAAACAGATCGCCCCAGCCCAGGTTGCCTTCACCCGACATGAAGGTAATGCCCGGCACATTGCGCAGCACTTCCTGCAGGGTTTGCGCGTTCTGCTCCTTGAGCACTTGCTGCGGCACGATGGTCACGCTTTGCGGCGCGTCCAGCAGCGGCTGGCTGATTTTGGCCGAGGTGACACGGTCTACCTTGAAGGTGGAGGATGCTTCCCCGTCGACCTTGATTTCCGGCAGGTTCAACACCGAATCGTTGGGGGCGACGGTCGCCGCATCGGCCCACGTCGTCGGAGCGACACTGCCGGCGGCCAGCAGGCCGAACATCGGCGCAAGGGTAGAGTGCAGAGGGTGACGCTGGGGTGTAGGCAAAGTCATTCAGGGCGGCCCGAGCTAAATTACAATTAATCTCATTTAGATTCGGTAGTCTAAAGACCGCTTCCCGATGCAAGGTCGTGGCTTTGTATTGCTGATGCACGATTATCGTTGCCTACAACATTCCATTACATTTGCGAGCGCTGCCGGCTGAACTTTCGGCTATCTCCTGCGCTTTGAGTTTTTCGGATTGACTGCCCATGGCCAAGCAAGACCACCTATTGATCGTTGATGACGATCCGCAAATCCGCCAACTGCTTTGCGAGTACCTCAGCGACGCCGGTTTCCAGGTGTCCACCTCCGCCGATGGCAAGGAAATGCGCCGCCGGCTGGCACTGAACGTCATCGACCTGATCGTGCTCGACCTGATGCTGCCCGGTGAGGACGGCCTGAGCTTATGTCGCGAACTGCGAGTGAGTTCCAACACGCCAGTGGTGATGCTCACGGCCAAGGGTTCGTTGATCGACCGCATCGTCGGTCTGGAGATCGGCGCGGATGACTATCTACCCAAGCCCTTCGATCCTCGTGAGTTATTGGTACGAATCAAAGTGGTATTGCGTCGGGCACAGAGTTTTCCAGACCGTGCACGCTTGGATGAGGCGCCGAGCATTCGTTTCGCTGGCTGGCAGCTCGACACTCGGGCGCGGCAATTGCTGTCGCCAGAGGGCGTGGTCGTCAGCCTGGGCAACTCGGACTACCGCGTGCTGCGCCTGCTGTTGCAGCACCCCAATCGCCCGATGAGCCGCGATTTTCTGCTCAACCATGTGTTCGACAAGGACAGCACGCCGTTCGACCGATCCATCGACGTATGCGTCAGCCGCCTGCGTTCGCAATTGCCCGCAGGACTGATCAAAACCGTGCGCAACGAGGGTTACATGCTCACCGTCGATGACGTGGTACTGGAGTCGTGAGACTGTTGCCGCGTTCGTTGTTCGGGCGGCTGGTACTGATCCTGGTCAGCGGCATGCTCGCGGCCCAGGCCCTGACCAGCAGCATCTGGTACGACCGGCGCCATGGCCAGGTGCTGGAAATCCCCGCGCGGCTGATCGCTACGCGCCTGGCGGATGTGGTTCGCCTGGTGCACAGCGACCCACAGCAGGCCGATCTACTGATCAAGTTACTCGACAGCCCGCACTTTCATTTGACGCTCAGCGACCAGGCCAGCAATACCGCCAGTACCCTGACCGACAGCGACCTGCCCACCGAACGTTTGATCAAGAACGTCCTGTCGGAAAAAACCGGCTACGCCCAAACCTTGATCCTGCTGCGTCTGTCGCTGGTGGATGGCCAAGGGCAAACGGCGGGTCTCTCTACACTGCTTGGTTCCAAGCCAGTGGTGGGACAATTCCTGATCGACCTGCGCCTGCCCGATGGGCGCTGGTTGCAGGTGGACGCCAGCGAGGAGCAGGGTTGGACCAGCACGTCGCCACTGGATTTGCTGTTCGACTACGTGATGCGTATTTACTTGCTGCGGGTGCTGGTACTGGTGCTCATCGCGTTGGTGGCGGTGCGCCTCGCGATCCGCCCGCTCAATGCCTTGGCCAAGGCCGCCGAAGCCCTGGGCCGGGACATCCAACGGCCACCTTTGTCGGTAGATGGCCCGACGGAGGTGCGCCGCGCTGCCCAGGCGTTCAACGCCATGCAGCAACGCCTGATCGCCAACATCGCCGAGCGCACGCGGTTTCTCGCGGCCATTTCCCACGACCTGCGTTCGCCAATCACACGCCTGCGCCTGCGTACGGAAATGCTTGACGACACCCGCACCAAGGAGCGTTTTCGCGCCGACCTGGAAGAAATGGAGCACATGGTCTCCAGCACCCTGGACTTTGTCAGCAGCGGCGAAATCAACGAGACGCGGCAGAATATCGACATCAATGCGTTGCTGCAGAGCTTGCAGGCAGACCTGCAGGACGTGGGTGATAGCGTGATTATCGAAGGTCGAGCGAAACAACCGTTGCCTGGCTATTCCCGCAGCCTCAAGCGCTGTGTGCAGAACCTGCTGGAGAACGCCGTGCGCTATGGCTGTGACGTGGTGGTGCGGGTCGAGGATCAGGCGGACAGCCTGAAGATCATCATCAACGACCGTGGGCCGGGGATTCCCCAAGAGCAGCTAGAGCAGGTGATGGAGCCGTTCTACCGTGTGGAAGGCTCACGCAATGCCGAAACCGGCGGCTATGGATTGGGGTTGAGCATTGCGCACACGATTGCTTGGGCGCATGAGGGGCGGCTGAGTTTGAGTAATCGCGAGGGTGGGGGATTGGAAGTGGTGTTGCTATTTCAGCGCAAATCCTGAAATTTGGAATGCGATTAAACATGTGGGAGGGGGCTTGCCCCCGATTGCGGACTGTCAGTCACTGCATTGGGTGACTGACCTACCGCTATCGGGAGCAAGCCCCCTCCCACATTTGGATTTTCAGTGTGGCTGGTGTCAGGGGAAATCGCTTACGCCCCGTGGCACTTCTTGAATTTCTTCGCACTGCCGCACGGGCAAGGATCGTTGCGACCAACGTCCTTCAAGGCATTGCGCACCGGCTCCTGGTGAGCGTGGCCGCAGTTCGGGCCGTGGACATGGCCGTGGTCGTGATCATGGTGATCGTGATCGTGATCGTGGTTGCAGTCAGGACCATGGACATGGGGTTGCTGGGTCATCGATGTCGCTCCGGAATAAAATCGCCGGGGATTATCTCGCCATTGTGGGCCACCTGCACGTCATTACCGATGAATAATCCGGTTTTCAGCTCACCTTCCAGGCGATAGGGCACGGGCTTGGTGGGGTTTTTCAGCATTTGCACCACGTCCCGTATCTGTGGCCACAGGTTGGTACGTACCGTCACCCGAAAAAAACCGTGGCTGCGCGGCGGTACGGTCAGCCATTCGTTGGACTCGCCTTCGGTCAGTACGAAGTCACCCAGGGTGACCTTGTAGATAAGGCCGCGCACGGTCAGGTCGGCATCGTCGCGGTTGTCCACGCGAAACCACAGTTTGAATTTCTGCTCCAGCAACTTGGCGCGCACCACCTCGACTTTGACCAGCGCGACGTGGGGCGCTGGCGCATCATCTTCAAACCACGAGGCGCAGCCGGTCAGGCCCAGGGTTAACGCCAGCATCAAGCTGTAGATCCGAAGCATGGCGTTATCCCTGTCAGGTGGTTAGAGGTAGCTGGAACAGCACTTCTTGAACTTCTGCCCGCTACCGCACAAACATACATCATTACGTCCGGCCTTCACCTCAACCGTAGGGTCGATGAAGTACCAGCGCCCGTCGTTCTGTACGAAAGAGGACTGCTCACGGTGGCTATGTTCGCCAGTGCTGTCATGCCAGCGTGCAGTAAAGGTGACGAAAGCGTGTTCCGGTTGGCCGCCAAACACCTCGGAGCTTTCCACTTCGAGACCCAGCCAAGTGCTCTGGGCACTCCAGGCGGCGATGGCTGCGCGGTCCAGCCCGGCCTGTTGCGCAGGCAGAGTGGTTGCGACCAGATAGTCCACCAGGCCCAGCACATAGGCGCTGTAGCGCGAGCGCATCAGCGCGGTGGCACAAGGCGCCGGGTGGCCTGCGTGATAGTGGCCGCAGCAGGCATCCAGCAGGTTGCCGCTGCCGCAAGGACAAATGGATGTGCTCATGGGGTTACCACCAATACTTTCCGAAGTTTTCCGGGTTGGCCCAGAAGCGGGCGTTGAGCCAGTCCGGCACCTGTTTATAGTCAAGCAGATCGTAGGTGAACAACGTCAGCACCTGCTCGTCGCGCTGGAACCGCTCGCCGGCCTGCAGGGCCAGGGAGAAGAAGTCGGTTTCTTTCCAGCCGCAGGCGCTCAAGTCCACCAGCACTGCAATACGGCTGGCATTGAGGTTGCGAATGCCACCGAGCAAGGTCAAACCCTGCGGTTTTGACAGGTGCTCCAGGCAGTCAACGACCAACGCCAGGTCAAACCGCTGCGCGGCCAGTTCTTCCGGTAATGGCCCTGGGGCGGCGCAAAAAACCTGGGTGTCAGGGTGCGCCAGCTGGAAGGCGTCCAGTGCCGGGAACTGGCTGGCCCCCAACAGCAACAGGCGTTTTGGGCCTTGAAGGTCAAGCAAGGCGGCCAAGGCTTGCTGGGGTGTACGAGAAGAAATACCAGCGGTCATCAGAGATCCTCACATCAGGACTGTAGAGACTAGCGCGGCTGAGCGTGCGGGCCTAGAGCGGGCGGGTGCGAAAACTCCGATGAAGGCGCGATCCTCAATGAATACAGGGGTGCGGCGTACTGGCGCAGATGAAAAGAGCCGTCTTTACTCCACCCATCGGCCCCCGCCGATCCCCTCAGGAGAAATCAGATGAGCATCATGCGGACAGCTCTACCCTTGGTTCTGCTAACCGGAGTATTGACAGGTTGCGCAGGTTTGCAAAAAACCGATTGGCCCACCTGTGCCGCGGTCGGCGGCGTGACCGGCGCGGCGGTCGGCGCGACCAAAAGCTCGGCCTATGCAGGCTACGGCGCGCTGCTGATTGGCGGTATGGCGGGTGCCTATTGCTGGGTACACGGCGATGGCGACGAAGATGGCGATGGCGTGCCGGACAGCCGTGACAAGTGCCCAGGAACCCCTAAAGGCGTACAGGTCGATGCCAATGGGTGCCCGCCTGCGCCACCGGCAGTGGTGGAGGAGGTCGTGGTGGTCAAGGAGGAAACCATCGTGATCCGTGATGTGCATTTCCAGTTCGACTCGGCCAAGCTGACGGCGGCGGACAAAACCAAGCTGGATGTCATTGCCACTCGCTTGAAAAAAGAAGCGCCAGGCGCGCAGCTGCGAGTGACCGGGCATACGGACAGCGTCGGTAAAGACGCCTACAACCAGAAACTGTCGGATAAACGCGCTCACTCGGTGGTTGAGTACCTGATCAGCCAGGGCGTGCCTCGCAGTAATTTCGTGTCGGTGGCCGGTGCCGGTGAAAGCCATCCGGTGGCCGACAACAAAACCGCTGAAGGGCGTGCATTGAACCGCCGCGTGGAAATCCAGATCAACCGCTGACAGTCCCTGCCCCTGTGGATGCCACAGGGGCTTTCTGGCGATCTTCGCCGAAATCTCGGCTTTTTTTATCCTTCACTGGCATATCGCCTGTAGAAGTCGTTACTGTGCGTCCGTCCCTGCACACAATAAGAAGGCCATTCATGCGTAAGGTTTTTCTGCTGGCTCTGCTGGTCAGCCCCATTGCTCTGGCCCAGAGCGTCAGCGTCGACACCAATTCATTGATGCGGTTGCCCAGCAGCACTAGCGTGCTGCAATTGGAGCGACTGGACGTAGCGGACTACGGCACGCTGTTGATTCCGGCCACTATCAGTCAGATCACGGTGGATGAACTGCACCTGGGGCGTGAGGCGCGAATCACCATCGCCCCCGGGAATACCGGGCTGCAATTGCAAGTGCGCCAGGCGCAGCTGGAGCATGGCAGCCAAATCACTTCACGTGGTGCTCCCGGCACCCATGAGCGACCTGCTAAAGCGGGGCGTGACCTGACTTTACGCATCAACGCCTTGACCGCTGAGGAATTGTCGGTAGATGCCCGTGGCGGCGCCGGCGCCCAAGGCTATGCGGGCCTGGATGGCGCGAACGGCGTGGACCCGGGTTGCACCTGGGGTTCGGCCGGGCGCGGCGCCAATGGTGATAATGGCGGCGATGGCCTGCCGGGCGCGGCGGGTGCGCAGGTGCGCGTTGAACTGCCGCAGAGCTACCCCGCCGAACAGATCAAGGTCTGGGTGGATGGCGGGGCGGGTGGTGCAGCCGGTACGGCAGGCAAACCTGGTAAAGGTGGGCAATCCAAAGGCTGCCTGGTGTACCGCGCCGATGGCGGCGAGAAGGGCCGGCCAGGGTTGGAAGGGCAGCCGGGGCCGGCGGGGCCTGCGGGCGCGGTGACCATTCAGCGGCTCTAAGCCATTTGGGCTGACGTAATTGGGGGCAAGCCCCCTCCCACATTTTGACGGTGTTCGCACTTCAAGTGTGGGAGGGCTTGCCCCCGATAGCGGACTAAAGGTCGTTTCAGAACATCGGCCGAGCCGAAGCCACTGCCACCACCACCAACCCCACAATCAGGTTGATCCCCACCAGCCTGCGAATCTGCCCCAATACAGCCGCACCTGCCGGCCAATCCTCAGCCGCCACCGCCGCACGCAACGCCGGGAACTTCAGTGCCTGGATACGGATAAACAGCGCCGTCATCACCAGGTACAAGCCCATCATCACCTGCACATAACGTGGCGCCGTCTCAAAACCGCTGAAGCGCAATTGCAACAGGCCGATGCCACTTATCGGTAAAACCAGCACCGCTACCCATACCCACACGAAAAAACGTTGAAACACATTTGCCCACAGCTTGAGCCGGGCAGGGCCTTCAAGTGCCGCCATGGCGGCGGGGCGCAGGATCATCCAGGCGAAAAACATGCCGCCTACCCAGATCAGGGCGGCCAGTACATGCAGGGTATAGGTGAGACTGAACACGGTCATTGTGGTACTCCGTTCTGCGCGGGATTCATTAGCGGGGTATGATAGCCGCCGATCCGAACCACTGAAAATTTATCCAGCGTTTTTTGCGCCCGACTATCCATGATCAGCACTGAACTCAAAACCACGATCCAGGGCGCCTATTCGCGTTTTCTCGAAGCCAAGAGCTTGAAACCGCGGTATGGGCAGCGCCTGATGATCGCCGAAGTGGCCAAGGTCCTCGGGGATATCGACACCGACGACGAAGGTCGCCGCGAGGGTGAGCCTGCGGTCGTGGCCGTCGAGGCCGGCACCGGTACTGGCAAGACCGTAGCCTACAGCCTGGCTGCGATTCCCACCGCCAAGGCCGCCGGCAAACGCCTGGTGATCGCCACCGCGACTGTCGCCCTGCAAGAGCAGATCGTCTACAAAGACCTGCCTGACCTGATGCGCAATAGCGGCCTGAACTTCACCTTCGCCCTGGCCAAGGGCCGTGGTCGCTACATGTGCCTGTCCAAGCTCGACGTGCTGTTGCAGGAAGGCCACGCACAAACCGCCACTGCACAGTTGTTCGAAGAAGAAGGCTTCAAGATCGAGGTCGATGAGGCCAGCCAGAAGCTGTTTACCAGCATGATCGAGAAATTGGCCGGCAATAAATGGGACGGCGACCGCGACAGCTGGCCCACCGCCCTGGAAGATGCCGACTGGGCGCGCCTGACCACCGATCACAGCCAGTGCACCAACCGTCATTGCCCCAACTTCGGCCAGTGCGCCTTCTACAAGGCCCGCGAAGGCATGGGCAAAGTCGATGTGATTGTCACCAACCATGACATGGTCCTTGCCGACCTGGCCCTGGGTGGGGGCGCCGTGCTGCCAGACCCGCGCGACACCCTCTACGTCTTCGACGAAGGCCATCACCTGCCGGACAAGGCCATCGGTCACTTCGCCCACTACACGCGCCTGCGCTCCACCGCCGACTGGCTGGAAACCACCGCCAAGAACCTCACCAAGTTGCTGGCCCAGCATCCGCTGCCCGGCGACCTGGGCAAATTGATCGAACCGGTGCCGGAGCTGGCGCGGGAGATCAAGACCCAACAG
>NZ_JBOICG010000533.1:0-13642 GCF_050739995.1 Pseudomonas sp.
GTGTGGGACCAGGTACAAAAAGCCGCCAAGCCGTTGGCCAACCGTTAATCAGCCATGAAGTAAGTCCATGACCGACCGCCGTACTTTTCTCAAGCAGGCCGGCGTATTCGCCGCCAGCCTGCCACTGCTGCCACAGGCTCTGGTAGTCGAAGCGACGCCTCTGGCGAACACCCCATGGACGGGACTCAAGCAGCTGTTCAACCAAGATCCGGACTACCTGCACTTCTCCAACTTCCTGGTGGCGTCGCACCCCAAGCCGGTGCGCGACGCCATCGAGCGCTACCGCCTGCAGATCGACCGTAACCCCGGGCTGGCGATGGATTGGGGCCTGCAGGAAACCTGGAAACGCGAGGGCCAGGTGCGCGAATGGGCCGGGCGCTACCTGAATGCCACACCGGCGCAGATCGCCCTGACCGGCAGCACCTCCGAAGGCCTGGCCATGATTTATGGTGGGATCAAGGTACGCGCCGACCAGGAAATCCTCACCACCGTGCACGAGCACTACGCCACCCAGAGCAGCCTGGATTTTCGCGTACAGAAGCAAGGCACCCAGGTACGTCGCATCACGCTGTTCGACAGCCCAAGCCGCGTGTCGGTGGACGAAGTGCTGGGCAATATCCAGCGCAATATCCGCCCCAACACCCGCGTACTCGGCATGACCTGGGTGCAATCGGGCAGCGGCGTAAAATTGCCGGTCGGCGAGATCGGCAAACTGGTGGAGGAACACAACCGCAGTCGTGACGACCAGGACCGCCTCCTTTACGTGATCGATGGCGTGCATGGTTTCGGCGTGGAGAACCTCGACTTCCCGGACATGCACTGCGACTTCTTCATCGCCGGCACCCACAAATGGATGTTTGGCCCACGCGGCACCGGCCTCGTCTGTGCCCGCGATACCGAGAACAAATACGTCACGCCGATGGTGCCGACCTTCTCCGAAGACACCAATTTCGCCACGACCATGACGCCGGGTGGCTATCACGCCTTCGAGCATCGCTGGGCGGCCGACGAAGCGTTCAAGCTGCACCTGCAACTCGGCAAGGCGCCGGTACAAGCACGCATTCATGCCCTCAACACCGAGCTGAAAAACCAGTTGCTGGCGCACCCAAAGATCGAGCTGGTGACGCCACTCAACCCAGAGCTGTCGGCGGGCTTTACCTTCTTCCGGGCCAAGGGCCAGGACAGCGACGCCGTGGTCGCGCACATGATGAAAAACCGCGTAGTGATCGACGCGGTAGACCGCGACGTCGGCCCAGTGATCCGCACCTCCCCCGGCCTGCTGAACAGCTCGGATGAAATCCAACGTTTCATGACCGTGCTGAGCCAGCGGTTGTGACCCCTTTCTTGTTTTGAACGAGGCGCCCACATGACTCCATTCCGACTCAAACCCTTGACCGCGCTGGCACTGACCACCCTGTGCAGCGCCCTGCTGCCGGGCCTGGCCCAGGCCGCCACACCGCAACCCGGCAAGGTGTTCAAGGACTGCAAGGACTGCCCGGAGATGGTCGTACTGCCTGCCGGCACCTTCACCATGGGCACTCCCGAAGACGAAGTCGGCCGCGAGCCGGACGAAGGCCCGATGCATGAAGTGACCTTCGCCAAGCCGTTCGCCATGAGCCGGTTCCATATCACGGCCGGCGAATGGGACAGCTACATCCGCCAGACCGGGGTCAAGATCGCCAATGGTGACGACCGCCCAGGCCGTGAATGCATCGCCAGCAAGCCACGCTACCCCCAGGGGCCGCGCCAACCGGCAGTATGCATGGACATGGACGACATCAAGCACTACGTGGCCTGGCTGTCGAAAAAGACCGGCCAGCAGTACCACATGGTCAGCGAAGCCCAGCGCGAATACGCCGCGCGCGCAGGCTCCACCGGGCCGTTCCCCTTCCCATTCGACGAGGGCAAGGGCTACAGCATCGCCCAGCACGCCAACACCTATGGCCCGGCGGACGGCTACAGCTATTCATCGCCGGTGGGCAGCTACCCGCCAAATGCGTTCGGCATGTATGACATGCACGGCAACGTCTATGAACGGGTCGCCGATTGCGAACACCCCAACTACATCGGCGCACCGACCGACGGCAGCGCCTGGGTGGAACCGAACTGTGAGTCCTATCAGATTCGCGGTAATGACTGGGGCGAAGCGCCAGTGTTCTCGCGCTCGGGCAACCGCAACAATATCTACCCGCAGACGCGCGGGGATTGGATCGGGTTTCGCGTAGTGCGCGATCTCTAGGTCACACTACTCCCCCCTGTGGGAGGGGGCTTACCCCCGATGGCGGTGTATCAGTCACAATTTCAGCACCTGACACACTGCTATCGGGGGCAAGCCCCCTCCCACACTTGGATCGTGGTACGACTTCAGCCCTTTTGGGCCAACAACTCCAGCCCCTCATGCAGCGCCGGAAACAGGCTGTTATTGAAGTTGTTCCAGCGCAATTCGAGGATGGTGTCCTGCGGCGATATCTCGGTGTTGAGCACGTCGTGAAACACTTCGCCGGAATCAATGCCGTTGTCCACGTAATGGAACGACGCGCCGGTCAGGTACAACGGTTCGCACGGCGTGGTTTCTTTGGTCGCCCAGTCCACCACCGCCTGCCCTCGGGCGCCATACAACGCATTCCAGGTGGCATAGGCGCCACGGCGCTCGTAGGGTGACTCAAGGCGGGTAATACCGGGGTGGATATTCATGATGCGCCGGGCAAACGGCGCGCCGGGGCGTACCAACTCATCGAGGATCACCAGCAAGCCGTCCAGCACCACGATATCGGCCTTCAACTCCACCAACGTGTCATGCAGCCGGCGTTCGAAATCCTGCTTGCCGGCGATGTGTTCCGCCGTACCCCGCGGCAATCGGCGATAGGTGGACGGCACACTCAGCAGCAGGTCGTTGACCAGGTTGCCCTGCACCCGCAAGTCCGCCGGGTACAACCACTGCCGGCCTGGCTGGTAGGCAAAGCCATAGTCACTGACCAGTTGCTGGTCACGTGGGTTCTGCTCGTCATCGTCATACACCACGCCCACCAGGTTGTAGGCCTGGCCCAGCGGCGTGTCATTCAGCGATCCCACCAGAAACTCCAGCACCGACTTCATGTAGCGCTCGTGATCCTTGTAGGCCACCGGCTGCCCGGCCTTGTCGGCCGCGGCATTTCTCAGGGACCACACATACACCAGGTTCTTTTTCGTCATTGTTTCGCTCTCGCTGAGTGGACTGCGCAGCGCGTCGATACACGTGCGCCTACAGCACAAGAACGAACCAGCCCTGCGGCAATTTATCCCGCGCGGCTGCCGCCCGGCATGCCGAGCTAAATCCTCGTGCCGACGCTTCGTTTGTCATGGGTAAGGGTCTGTGTGCCCAGCCCCTCTTTTCACTCTCCGGGATGTATTTATGACCGACCCCAAACGCGGCGCCTTCCACGGCCTGCTCGCCCTGCTCAGGCCCTTTCGTGCGATCGTGACGGTGTCCGTCGCCCTCGGCATGGCGGGCGGCCTGGCCATCACCCTGTTGCTGGCCACCATCAACAATGCCCTGCACTCGGCCAACGGCATGACCCAGGGCGTTGTCCTGACCTTTGCGGCCTTGTGTGTGGTGGCGTTGGTTAGTTCGATCATTTCGGACATTGGCACCAACTACGTCGGGCAACGCATCATTGCCGCCCTGCGCAAGGACCTCGGTGAGAAGGTGCTGTCGGCCCCCATCGGGCAAATCGAGCGCTACCGCTCCCATCGGCTGATCCCGGTGCTGACCCATGACGTCGACACCATCAGCGACTTCTCCTTTGCGTTCACGCCGCTGGCCATCGCCGCCACCGTCACACTCGGCTGCCTGGGCTACCTGGCGTACCTGTCAGTGCCGATGTTCCTGATGATGGTGGTGGCGATCATCATCGGCAGTGCCGTGCAGTTCATTGCCGGCGGCAAGGGTATCCAGGGTTTCGACCTGGCGCGCAGTCATGAGGATGAACTGCAGCGTTACTACAACGCGATTGCCTCCGGTGCCAAGGAACTGCGCATGCACCGGCCACGTCGTTTTCGCATGAACACCCATCGCATCCAGGAAACCGCCGACCGTATCAGCGACATCCAGGTGCGTTCGGTCAACATCTACATCCTGGCCAAGACCTTCGGTTCGATGTTGTTCTTCGTGGTCATCGGCCTGGCCCTGGCGATGCAAGCGTACAACCCCAACCCGGACCCGACGGTGATTACCGGGTTCGTGCTGGTGCTGTTGTACATGAAGGGCCCGCTGGAACATTTGCTGGGTTACCTGCCGGTGGTGGGCAAGGCAAAGATTGCCTTTGGCCGTATCAGCGAATTGTCCCAGCGTTTCTCCTCGCCTGAGCCGCACTTGCTGATGGATGACAGCGAAGCGCCCAAGCCGGTGGTCAACAGCCTGGAACTGCGCGATGTGAGCTACAGCCCGCCGGCGGTCGAGGGCAGCGCGCCCTTCCACCTGGGGCCGATCAACCTGAGCATCAAGCAAGGCGATATCGTGTTTATCGTCGGCGAGAACGGCAGTGGCAAGACCACGCTGATCAAACTGCTGCTGGGCCTTTATCAACCCCACGCGGGCGAGATCCGCCTCAACGACGAGGCCGTCACCGACCCCGAGCGCGACGATTACCGCCAACTGTTCACGACGATCTTCTCCGACTATTACCTGTTCGATGACTTGGTGCAGGGCAGCGCCACGCAATCGTTGGACAGCGCCACCAAGTACCTGGAGCGCCTGGAAATCGCGCACAAGGTCAGTGTGAAGGACGGCGTGTTCAGCACCACCGACCTGTCCACCGGCCAGCGCAAGCGCCTGGCGCTAGTCAACGCCTGGCTGGAGGAACGCCCGGTGTTGGTATTCGACGAATGGGCCGCCGACCAGGACCCGGCCTTCCGTCGCATCTTCTACACCGAGCTGCTGCCGGACCTCAAGCGCCTGGGCAAGACCATCATCGTGATCAGCCACGACGACCGTTATTTCGACATCGCCGACCAGCTTGTGCGCCTGCGTGCGGGCCAGGTGGTGCATGCGCTGGAACCGGCGTGAAGTTTATTTTCCGGTTTCCCGAGGTAGGAACGTCTCACTAGTGGTAATGAGAACCAGCCTCAATTAACACCTATAACTGCCCACTTAAAACCTAGAAGAGAAAGCATCCATGCCAGCACGACTCGGTCTCAGCCCACTGAGCAAAGCGCTATCCATGCGCCGGGCCCTGAACATCAACCTTCTTCCCAGCGCTTTGGCCCTGGCGGTATCGTTGCCGATTGCAGGCTATGTGCAGGCTCAGGAGATCGAGTTGAATATTCCTGCACAGTCGCTGGGGAGCGCACTGCAGGAGTTCGGGCGCCAGACCAACGTGCAGGTGCTGTACAGCCCCAGCGACGTACAGGGCAAGAACAGCCGTGCGGTCAAGGGCAAGATGGAACCGCAGCAAGCCATCGAGCAACTGCTGACTGGCACCTCGACCACCCACAGCCTCAACGGCAATTCGCTGACCGTGGCCGCTGCCGGCAATACCACCGCCGTGGAACTGAGCCCTACCCAAGTCAGCGCCAACGTGCTGGGCAACATCACCGAGGGCTCCGGCTCCTACACGCCAGGCACCATCGCCACCGCGACGCGCCTGACCCTCACCCCGCGCCAGACCCCACAGTCGATCACCGTGATCACCCGCCAGCACATCGAGGACTTCGGCCTCAACAACGTCGATGACGTGATGCGCCACACCCCGGGCATCACCGTGTCGGCGTATGACACCGACCGAACCAACTACTATTCCCGCGGTTTCTCGGTCAACAGTTTCCAGTACGACGGTATTCCCTCCACCGTACGCAACGTCGGCTACTCGGCGGGCAACACCCTGAGCGACATGGCGATCTATGACCGTATCGAAATCCTCAAGGGTGCCACCGGCCTGCTCAACGGCGCCGGCTCCCTGGGGGCGACCATCAACCTGATCCGCAAGAAGCCCACCTCGGACTTCAAGGGCCATGTGACCCTCGGCGCGGGTTCGTGGGACAACTATCGCAGCGAAGTCGACGTCAGCGGCCCCTTGACCGAAAGCGGCAATGTGCGTGGCCGTGCAGTAGCGGCGTACCAGGACAAGCAGTCCTTCATGGACCACTACTCGCGCAAGACCGAAACCTACTACGGCATCACCGAATTCGATCTGTCCCCTGACACCATGCTGACCGTCGGCTTCGACTACCAGGACAGCATTCCGAAAGGCTCCAGCTGGTCCGGCGCATTCCCGCTGGTCAACTCCAACGGCAGCATCAACAAGATGCCGCGCTCCTACAACAACGGCACCACCTGGAGTTCGTGGGAGCAAAACACCCGTACCGCCTTCGCCATGCTGGAGCATGACCTGGGTGACGGCTGGGTGACCAAGCTGCAACTGGACCACAAGATCAACAGCTACCATGCCGATCTCGCTTCGATTCAGTTCGTCCAGCCGGCAGCCGATGGCACGGCGGAGATCAACGGGCAGAAGTACACGGGTGAAACCAAAAGTACCTCCGCCGACCTTTATGCCACCGGGCCATTCAGCCTCTTCGGCCGTGAACATGAATTGGTGGTGGGTGGCTCGATCGGCACTTCGCGTTGGCAAGGCAAAGGTTACTGGTCGCCGGAATGGCCGCAGGGCAACAAAGTCGATTTCTACAACTGGAATGGCAAGCTCGGCAAGCCTATCTACGGCCCGGCTCAACAGTACATCGACGACACCATCCGCCAGAACGGCTACTACGTGACCACACGTTTGAATGTGATCGATGACCTGAACGTGATCCTCGGTGGGCGCGTGGCCAACTATCACGTCACCGGTAACAACCCGTCCTACAAGGAAACCGGCCGTTTCATCCCGTACGCCGGGGTGATCTACGACCTCAACGACAACTTCTCGGCCTACGCCAGCTACACCGATATTTTCCAACCCCAGGAAAGCACCTACAAAGACCGCGACAGCAAGTTGCTGGACCCGGACGAAGGGCAAAACTACGAGTTGGGCCTCAAGGGCGAGTTCTTCGACGGCCGCCTGAACACCAGCATTGCCTACTTCGAAGTGCATGAAACCAACCGACCGATCTCGGACGATGCCTACAACAACCAGACGCCGACGCCGAACAACTACGCGTTCAAGAGCTCCAAGGCGGTCACCAAGGGTTATGAAGCGGAGATCTCCGGTGAGTTGAGCCCAGGCTGGCAAGTCCAGGGTGGCTACACCCATAAGATCGTGCGCGACGAAGACGGCAAGAAGATCTCCACCTTCGAGCCCGAGCACCAGGTCAACCTGAACACCACCTACAAGCTCAAGGGCGACCTCGACAAATTCACCATCGGTGGCGGCCTGCGCTGGCAGACCAAGGGCTGGCAGGAAATCTGGAACCAGCCGCTCAACCAGAACCAGGACATCACCCAGGAGTCCTACTGGCTGGTGGACCTGATGACCCGCTATCAGGTCACCAAGAACTTGTCGGCAACCGTCAACTTCAACAACATCTTCGACAAGTCCTACTACACCAACGTGGGCTTCTATAACTCGGCCGCCTACGGTGAGCCGCGTAACGTGATGGTCAGCACGCGCTGGGACTTCTGACCCCGCGTTATTGACACATAACAGGCGCATAAAAAAACCGGATCAATGATCCGGTTTTTTTACGTCTGCCCCTTACGCCATGGCAGCCACCAAGCTGCTGATGAACGCGGCACTGTCGATGATGCCGTCGTGATCCGTATCGATCACCACCGAGCGCTCGATACGCCCCTGGCCAACCACCGTCGCCATGTTCTGCTCGATCAGGTCCTTGAGGCGCCCTGCCCGGCTCATCGACGCCCACCAGCAACTGACGGGAGCCTTGATCGGTCTGAAGTCAGACGCGGTCATGCGTTCGCTCAGTGCGCGGTCAACCTCCCAGGAAATCTGCGCTTCATTGCCACGCAGCAGTTCATCCTTGATACCGGTAAAGGCTTCACCCAGGGTCTGTTCGGCCCAGGCGACGAACACCGGCCATTGCTCAGCCTCGGCGTGGTGCTGGCACTGCTGCCAGGTGGCTTGGATCTGTTGGGCAAATGCAGGGAACATCACCCCCAGCAAGGCTGCACGTCGCTCGTTAGCCGAGACTTCGCGATCATCCTGGGTGTCCACGGCTTCCCAATAGGGCTTGAGCCACTGCGGTGGCGCCGAATCGATCCAGCCGACAAACTCCACCTCACGCCCAGCTTGCTCCAGGCCATAAGCGACTTCCATCGCCAGGTTACCGCCCAACGACCAGCCCGCCAGGCGGAAGGCGCCGTGGGGTTGTGCCGCCAACAGTTGCGCCGTGTAGTCCTCGACCATCGCCTGCCACTGCGGCACTGCCGCACCGGCTTCGGCCAATGCCCGGCAGATCACCCCGAACACCGGGCGCTGCTCCCTGAGTGCCAGGGCAATGGCGGTGTAGCAATGCACCGAGCCGAAGCTCGGGTGGAACATGAACAGCGGCGTGCCTTGAGTCTGGCTATTGAGCTTGACGATCAACGAACTGCGCGTGTCGCCCTGCAAGCAATTGACCTGGCCGCGAACGGTCGGGTTGAGCATCAATTGACTGATGGACAAACCGACGCCGCTGATCTTCCTGATCCGTTCCTTGAGCATCAGCACCAGCAACGAATGGCCACCCAACTCGAAGAAGTTGTCGTGCAGCCCCACCCGCTCCACATCCAGCACATCGCTCCAGATCGCCGCGACCTGCTGTTCCAACTCGGTCTGGGGCGCCTGGTACAGCTCGGCGCCCTGGGCCTGGGGCTTGGGCAACGCCTTGCGATCCAGCTTACCGTTGGGGCTCAGCGGCATCTCGTTCAACACCACCCACTGGGCCGGCACCATGTAGTCCGGCAACTGCGCGCCCAGTTGGGCGATGACCGCGGCCTTCCAGTCATCCTGCGGCTGTTGAAGTACCACGTAACCCACCAGGTACGCACCGTCCACCGCCAGCACGGCGGCTTCACGGATGCCATCGTGCTCCAGCAGGCGCGCTTCGATTTCACCCAGCTCGATACGCAAGCCACGCAGTTTTACCTGGTGATCAATGCGCCCGGCGTATTCGATCACGCCGTCATCGCGATAGCGCGCCAGGTCACCGGTACGGTACAGGCGCCCGCCACTGCCGAACGGGTCGGTTACAAAGCGCTCGGCGGTCAATGCCGGACGGCGGTGATAACCCCGCGCCAGGCCAATACCGCCCAGGTACAACTCACCCAACACGCCCACCGGTGCCGGCTCCAGGTTGCCGTCCAGCACGTAGCAGCCGAGGTTGGCGATAGGCCGGCCAATCGGCACGGCGTCGCGCCCCTCCTCCACACAGGTCCAGTGGGTCACGTCGATAGCCGCCTCGGTGGGGCCATACAGGTTGTACAACGCGGCCTCCGGCAGCTTGGCAAAGACTTGCTGCTGGGCGTCTACCGGCAAGGCTTCACCACTGCACACGATACGTTGCAGGCTATGGCATGACGTAACAGCCGTGTCCTGCAGAAACGCTTGCAGCATCGACGGCACAAAGTGCAGCGTGGTGATGCCCTCGGCGTTGATCAGGTTGACCAGCCTGGCAGGATCACGATGATCTCCCGGCGCCGCTACCACCAGGCGCGCGCCGGTCATCAACGGCCAGAAGAACTCCCACACCGACACGTCAAAGCTGAACGGGGTTTTCTGCAACACGCTGTCGCTGGCGTCCAGGCCATAGGCTTGTTGCATCCAGCACAACCGGTTGGTCAGGGCGTTATGGCGGTTGCCGGCACCCTTGGGTTGACCGGTGGAGCCGGAGGTGTAGATCACATAGGCAAGGTTTTCGCCGTCGACCGCAAGGCCTGGGTTCTGCTCATCGTAGCCCGCCAGCCACCCGTCACCCTGTTCCAGCACGAGGTGTCGCAGGCCTTGGGGAATCGGCAGTTGTTCCAGCAGATGCGCCTGGGTCAACAACAGGGCGACGCCACTGTCTTCGAGCATGTAGGCCAGCCGGTCGCGAGGGTATTCCGGGTCCAGCGGCACATAGGCGCCGCCAGCCTTGAGCACCGCCAAGAGGCCGACCACCATTTCAATCGAGCGCTCCACCGCCAACCCCACCAGCACGTCCGGCCCGACACCGGCGGCGATCAAGCGATGGGCCAGGCGGTTGGCCCGGGCGTTCAATTCGTTGTAACTCAGGCGCTGCCCGCCGAATGCCAAGGCCGGCGCATTCGGCGTACGCACCACTTGCGCCTCGATCAACAGGTGCACGGCCTGGTGCAGTGGGTAGGTCTCGGCCGTGGCGTTCCACGTTTGCAGCACCTGTTCGCGCTCGGCACCGGCCAGTGAAGGCAGCGCGGAAAGACGCTGGGAAGCATCGCTGGCGAGGGCTTGCAGCAATTGCTGGAAGTGCTCGGCCAGGCGTTGGATATGCTGTGCTGTGAAGCGCTGGCGGTCGTAGTTGAACTCCAGGCCCAGGGTGTCGCCAATCGCCAGCAGCACGGTCAATGGGTAGTGGGTCTGCTCCAGGCTGTGCACCGCACCAAAGTTCAACCCCGACGGCGCACTCTGCTCCAGGGCCTCGGACACCGGATAGTTTTCGAACACCAGGATGCTGTCGAACAACGCTTCCCCCCCCAACCCGGCCCAGCGCTGGATCTCGAACAGCGGCGTATGCTCCTGCTCGCGCAACCGCACGTTCTGGGCCTGGACCTGTTGCAGCCACTGGCTCACCGGCATTTGCGCATGCGGTGTCGCCACCACCGGCAGTGTGTTGATGAACAAGCCAACCTGCTGCTCAATGCCACGCAGTTCCGCCGGGCGTCCGGCCACGGTGGCACCGAACGCGACGGTGGCCTGCCCGGTGTGATGCTGCAACAGCAACAGCCAGGCGCCTTGTACCAGCGTATTGAGGGTCACCTTGTTGCGTTGAGCGAAGGCTTTCAGGTGCTCGGTTTGCGCGGTGTCCAGGCTCAAGCGGTACTCGCCGTTGGCACCAGGCTCAGCGCCGGTTTCACCACGGGCCAGGCGGGTCGGCTCCTGCAGGTTCACCAGTTGTTCTTTCCAGAAGGTTTCGCTGAGCGCCTTGTCCTGTGCCTGCAACCAAGCGATGTAGTCGCGGTAACGCCCGGTCGGTGTCGACAAGGGTTCACCCGCGTAGTGCTGCAACACTTCGCCGAACAGCTGCGAGCCGCTCCAGCCGTCCATCAGGATGTGGTGATTGGTGTAGATCAGGTGATAACTGGAGGCACCGGTGCGCACCACCGTCAGGCTCAACAACGGTGCCTGTTCCAGCACGAAGCCTTGGGTCCGTGCCGACTCCGCCAGGCTGTCGAGCGCCTGGAGAGCGTCTGCACGCTGGCGCCAGTCAAGTTCGGTAAACGGTAGGCGGGCCTGTTTGTAGACCACCTGCAACGGCTGCTCCAGCTCGGTCTGCCAGAGGAAACCACTGCGCAGAATCTCGTGACGGTCCATCGCCGCCTGCCAGGCCTGGCAAAAACGCGACACATCCAGGCCCTGCACATCGATGCGCATCTGGTTGATGTAGTCGCCCGAGCCTGCACCATACAACGACTGGAACAGCATGCCCTGTTGCATGGGCGACAGCGGATAAAGGTCTTCGACCTCACCGACGTTCAGCGACAACGCATCCAATTGATCCTGGGACAACCGCGCCAGGGGGAAGTCCGACGGCGTCACGCCCTGGTTGGCCGACTCGCAGCAATGGTCGATCACGCACTTCAGCTCCGAGGCGTAATCGTCGGCCAGTTGCTGCACCGTGGCGGGGTCAAACATGGCCTGGCTGAAACTCCAGTTCAGCTTCAACTCACCACCGTAGACCTGACCATTGATCTCCAGCCAGTTACCCAAAGGCGCGTCGGGGCTTTGCTCGGCACCGCTGGCGTCACCCGAGGGCGCGAACAGCCCCTCTTGCTCGCCGCTGTCGAAACTGGCGTCGAACTGGCCCAGGTAGTTGAAGGTAATGCGTGGGCGCGGCAGTGCGGCCAGCGCCTGTTGCGCCTCGGCATTACCCAGGTAACGCAACGCGCCAAACCCCAGGCCCTTGTTGGGCACCGCCCGCAGTTGCTCTTTGATCTGCTTGAGGGAACCGGCCACGGAGTCGGTCGGCACCAGTTTCAGCGGGTACAGGCTGGTGAACCAGCCGACGGTGCGGGTCAGGTCGATCTCGTCGAACAGGTCTTCACGACCGTGGCCTTCCAGGCGGATCAACATCGACTCATCACCGGTCCAGCGCACGATGACCCGGGTCAGGGCCGTCAGCAGCAGGTCGTTGATCTGGGTGCGGTAGGCACTCGGCGCGTCTTGCAACAAGCGACGGGTATAGGTCGGGTCCAGATGGGTGCTCACGCTCAGGGCCAGCCGGTTACTCAAGCTGGCGTGAGGGTCGGCCACCGGCAAGTCGGTCGGGCTGCCCTGCAATTGCGTCTGCCACCCGCTCAGCTCCTGCTCCAGTGCCGCGCTGCGCCCATAGGCTTGCAGGCGTTCGGCCCAGGCGCGAAGGGTGCTGGTCTTGGCCGGCAAGGCCACAGGAGCACCTTGGGCCAGTTGCTGATAAGCGCTTTGCAGATCTTCCAGCAGGATGCGCCAGGACACACCGTCCACCACCAAGTGGTGAATCACCAGCAGCAAGCGCTGGGAGCCATCGGGCAATTGCGCCAGCACCGCACGCAACAAAGGCCCGACACTCAAATCGAGGCTGCGTTGGGCCTCTTCGCCCAGGGCGTCCAGTTCCTCGACGGTGTTCAGCGATGTTTGCCACACCACCTGTTCCGCCTGATGCTGCTCCGGCCTACGATACTCCGCACGCCAACCTGTCGCGTCCTCGACGAAGGTGGTGCGCAAGGCATCGTGATGTACTATCAACGCCTGCAGCGCCGCGACCAGCACCGACGCCTGCAACGGCTGATGCGGTTGCAGTACCACGGACTGGTTCCAGTGGTGGCGCTGGGGAATCTCATCGGCAAAAAAGGCCTGCTGCACCGGCAGCAGCAACAACGCTCCGGTCTGCGCCGACTGGTCCAGCAGCACTGCGCCCTCGCCTTCCCGGGCCACGCTGGCCAGGCTTTGCACGGTCTGGTGCTGGAACAGATCCTTGGGAGTGAAACGCACGCCGGCCTGCCGCGCACGGCTGACCACCTGGATCGAAATGATCGAGTCACCGCCCAGTTCGAAGAAGTTGTCGTGCAAACCCACTTGCGGCAAGCGCAACACATCGGCCCAGATGGCGGCGATTTTCTGTTCCAGTTCACTTTGCGGCGCCACGTACACTTGCTGCATCTGACTCACATCAGGCTTGGGCAAACCCTTGCGGTCGAGCTTGCCGTTCGGGGTCAGCGGCATGCGTTCGAGGAACAACAAGTGCGTGGGCACCATGTAGTCCGGCAGGCGGGTTTTCAGGGCACGGCGCAGGGCTTCGCGGCCGTTGGCCTGGGCCACGGCGTCGTCCAGCAGCGCTGGGTCCAGGGGGACCACATAAGCCACCAGTTGCTTGGCGGTCGGGCCTTCCTGGGCCACCACCACGGTTTCGCCGACGCTGTCCTGCTCGCGCAGGCGCGCTTCGATTTCGCCCAGTTCGATGCGGAAGCCACGGATCTTCACCTGATGGTCGACACGACCCAGGTAATCCACCACACCGTCCG
>NZ_JBOICG010000534.1:0-2698 GCF_050739995.1 Pseudomonas sp.
ACGTGGACCAGGCCGAAATAGTTCTGTTTGTAGAAGTTTTCCAGGTTGGCGTAGTAGTACTGCAACGTCAGGTTTTTAGCGATAGCGTTGTCGGAAGAACCAAACGGCTTGTAGTCAAACCCGCCGAACTTGAAGCTGTCGCTGTCACGGGTGCCGCCGGCCACGCTCAGGCCAGTGGAATTGCTCGATGCACGGCCTTCGGCCTTGTTCAACTCACCGGCAGTGATACTCACGTTCGGGATGTCGTTGGAGGTGAGGATGCCGCCGTCAAAGGTCTGCGGCGCCACGCGACTGTCGTTGGAAACCAGGATCGGCAACACCGGCGCCAAGCCGCCACCGACGTGCAACTCGGTCTGGGAAATCCGGAACTTCACGTTGCCGGCGGCGCGACCGAAGGAGTCGGCAGGCTCGGTACCGTCGTTTTTGGTAGGGAAGAAGCTGTTGCCGTTACCCGACAGGCCTGGGCCTGCGGTGTGACCATCACCACCGTCCAGGCGCAGTGCGCCAAAGGCCATCACGTCGAAACCGACGCCGAGGGTGCCTTGGGTGAAGCCGGACTTGTAGTCGAAACGCAGCATGGTCGCGGCTTCGCGCAGGTCGTTGCTGGTCCCCGAGCGGTTATCGGCGTTGTAGTACATGGTCCGCGAACTGACGGACGCATGGCTGTCTTCAAGGAAGCCGCTGTGACCGGTACCTGTGCCCAGGGACCCCAGACCAAAATCATCGGCGCTGGCTTGCTGTGCAAGCAACGCGGCGGTGACGGATAACGCCAGTGTAGAAATTTTCATTAACGACGGCCCCTAAATCTATTTTTATGTGCGTGGTGTGCAGAACAGCTTTCATCCCTACAAACGTGACGATTGTTTCATGGGGACTGGGGCGCACCTCGTGAAGAATTTGTTAGGAAAGTCGGGGGAAAATGAAATTTTTCACCGGGTGTTTTTTGTCATATTTACGTCATGTCATTCATTCGCAGAATGAAGTCCTGAAGATTCTTCGTTTGCGGGATAGCACCAAGCCCAACAAAATCCAGCCAAAGGCCACGTCCTCTCCACAGCGTTCAGGAATTTTTCTATGCCCAGTGCCGCGCATGTCAGCCCCGACGAGATCCGCAAAGGCTTTTCCAAGGCCATGTCGGACATGTACCGAGATGAAGTTCCGCTGTATGGCGCACTGATGGGGCTGGTGGCCGAGACCAACAACCGGGTGTTGAACAGTGATACGGGCCTGGCCCAGCAGTTACGGCGCACCGGAGAGATCGAACGATTGGACATGGAGCGCCACGGCGCCATCCGCCTGGGCACTGCCGAAGAACTGGCCACCATCTGTCGTCTGTTTGCGGTGATGGGCATGCAACCGGTGGGCTACTACGACCTCACCCCCGCCGGTGTGCCGGTGCACTCCACGGCCTTTCGCACCGTGCATGAACGTTCGCTGCAAACCAGTCCGTTCCGCGTGTTCACTTCACTGCTGCGCCTGGAACTGATCGAAAACCTCGACCTGCGCGCATTCGCCGAAAGTGCCCTGGCCAAGCGATCGATCTTTACCCCAGGCGCCCTGATATTGGTTGAGCAAGCAGAACGGGACGGCGGCCTCAACGCCCAAGACGCCGATGAATTCATTCGCCAGGCCCTGGAAACCTTCCGCTGGCACCACACCGCCACCGTCACCGCTGCGCAATACCAACTACTGAGCGACCAGCACCGCCTGATCGCCGATGTCGTGGCATTCAAAGGCCCGCACATCAATCACCTGACACCACGCACCCTGGATATCGACCAGGTGCAGGCCGCCATGCCCGGCAAAGGCATCACCCCCAAAGCCGTGATCGAGGGCCCGCCCCGCCGTCAGTGTCCGATCCTGCTGCGCCAGACCAGCTTCAAGGCGCTCGACGAACCCATCGCCTTCACCGACGCCCAGGGCAGCCACAGCGCACGCTTCGGCGAAATCGAACAACGCGGTGTCGCCCTGACGCCCAAAGGCCGCGCCCTGTACGACCAACTACTGAACGCCGCACGCGATGAGCTGGGCGCCTTCCCCAACGAAGGCAACGCCACGCGCTATGTGCAATTGATGGACCGGCACTTCCAGGCCTTCCCCGACGACCACACACAGATGCGTGAACAGGGCCTGGCGTACTTTCGCTACTTCGCCACCGAACAGGGCCTGGCGGCACGCGGCCACGCCGATCAACCACGCGGGCTGGAGTCATTGATCGCAGCCGGCCATGTGGCGGTGGAACCCTTGGTGTATGAGGATTTCTTGCCGGTGAGTGCGGCGGGGATTTTCCAGTCGAACCTGGGGGATGCGGCGCAAAGTCACTACGCAGCCAATGCCAACCAGACGCAGTTTGAACAAGCACTGGGCCGTCAGACGATTGATGAATTAAAGCTGTATGGCGAGACGCAGCAGCGTTCCATCGACGAATGCCTGAAAACACTGCTGGGCTGAAATGAAGTGCCCTCCCGGCTCAGCTGCGCAGTCCTTGCGCCGCAAAAAGGCCCCAGAGCCGGGGGGACGGTTGGCATCATAGGCAGTCAAACGCCTTCTGTCCCTCAGACAATTCTGAACAAATATTGCGACGTTTCCTACGCTAGCCGTTGCGCAATTTCGTCTTTGATCAACAACCGCTTCTTCTTCAACACCTCCACCTTCTCATCACTGGCGCTGGCCGACTCCGCTTTCAGCACCTCCTCGT